>JAXJLC010000080.1:0-12509 GCA_036297365.1 Collinsella sp. | reverse complement strand
TGACTAGTCAAACAAGAACGTCCCCAATGACTAGTCGTTTAAGAACGTCCCCAATGACTACCAACTGCCAGCAGAAAGGGGCTGTCCCCAACTGCCGGGCGGGAGCGTTTAGCGGTACAGCTGCCGGCTGGGCAGGCTGAGCTGGTATCCTTATGCGGTAATGTCTCGATTCGTTAGGATTGCACGTGAGAGCTACCGTCGCCCTTCGTTCAGTTATATCTCGCGCCTTGGTCATCGTGCTTGTCGCGCTTACCGTGCTGAGCGCCTCCGCGCCCGCCCCCGTCTATGCCGCCAACACCGATCAACAGGTCAAAACGGTCCGCGTCGGCTGGCTCGTCAGCAACGAGGGCTTCCAAGACGGCACCCCCGGCGAGCGTCTCTCGGGATGGGGTTACGAGTACCTCCAGACCCTGTCATACTACACGCCCGGCTGGCGGTACGAATACGTCTCCGGCACCTTCACCGAGCTTATGGACATGCTCGAGGCGGGCGAGATCGACCTCATGCCCAACATCTCCTACTCCGAGGAACGCGCCCAAAAGCTGCTCTTTTCCTCGAACCCCGAGGGCACCGAGCGCTACTACATCTACGCCAGGCCCGACCGTGACGACCTCGCAAAGGGTGACCCTCAAGCACTTCAAGGGCTCACTATCGGCTGCAACCGCGGTGTTATGCAAACCCTCGTCGGCCAGCAGTGGCTCGCCAACGAGGGAATCGCCTGCACATACAGGGAGTATGACGGAGACTCCGTTCTCTTTGACGCACTCGCAAACAACGAGGTCGACGCCATCATCATGAACGACACGATCTCGTCGCCCAGTGCCTCCCCCATGTTCTACATTGGTTCGAACGACTACTATCTTGCCGTTCCCAAAAGCCGCCCCGACCTGATGAACGACATCAATGCCGCCATGACGGCAATCGCCCGCGTCAACCCACGCTATAACGACGAAGTCAAATCTAGCTACTCGACCCAAAACAGCGGTTCATCATCGCTCAACGGCCCCGAATGTTCCTGGCTCAAAGCAAACAACAACACCATCACGCTCGGCTACATTACGGGCAAACTCCCCTACTGCAACGAGGACGAAGACGGCGAAATGGAAGGCTCGCTCGCATCGCTTGCGACGACGTTACACGATAAATTTGGCATTACGGTCAAAACCGTCGCCTTTGATAGCTACAAGATGATGTCAAAGGCCCTGTCAAAGGGAAGCATAGACGTTGCGCTGCCGGTATACCGAGATTACTGGTTTGCCGAGCAAACAGGCGTTGTGCAGTCGATATCGTTGGGGACCATATCCCTCACCGCCATCTACACCGGCGGCAACCTGAACAAAGACCTTCAGAACATTGCCTGTACCAAATCATCGTTTGTCAACAAAAATGCACTTGAAAGCCTGTTCCCCACAGCGACCGTAACCGAATACCAATCCGACGATGAAGCGTTCGACGCCCTCAGGAAGGGAACGGCGCACTGCATCGTCGCTCCCAGTTCACGCGTAAAAACCATCGGTGACCGTTACGATCTCGAGGACTGCGAGACGGTCGAGCTCCCTGACACCTGTGAGCTCTCGTGCTGGATTTCGCGCGGAAAGCCCGAGCTGCTGGGAATCATCAACAAGGGCATCATCAATGCCGGAGAATCGCTCTCCGCAAGCAATTACTCCTCCACGTCGTACACGGCCCAGGAATCCAACACGCTTCAATTCCTTTATCGCAACCGCACCGCCATTGCAGCTACCCTCATCGGTATGTTGTCGGTCGGCATCGTCCTGCTCATCTGGGCACTCGTGCGCGCTCGAACCGAGCGCAAAAAAGCCGATGCTGCCAACGCCGCTAAGACGGCATTCCTCACGCGCATGAGCCACGACATCCGTACGCCGCTCAACGGTATCCTGGGCCTTATCGAGATCGAGGAATTGAAGGAAGGCGATATCCAGGTCGCCCGCGAGAGCCGTGCCAAGGCGCGCGTTGCCGCCAATCACCTGCTCTCGCTGATCAACGACATCCTCGAGATGGGCAAAATCGAAGACCGCAAGCTAACACTGGAGCATGCGCCTTTTAACCTCAAAGAGCTCTGTGACGATACGCTGGTGCTGTGCAAGCTCCGCGCGTCCAGTAACGGCATCACCATGCAGGACAATAGTCTGCCGTACGCCACGGGGCCATACATGATCGGCAGTCCCACCCATATCCGACAGATCATGATCAACCTGTTAGACAACAGCATTAAGTACAACAAGCACGGCGGCTCCGTCACCTTTAGCTCAAAGACCAAGCCACTCGATAACGGGCGCGCGCTCTTTTGCTTTAGCGTTTCGGATACCGGCATTGGCATGACTCCCAAGTTTTTAAAGCATATCTATGAGCCGTTTGCCCAAGAAGGTGACGATGCGCGCAGCAAGTTCCAAGGAACCGGCATGGGCATGCCAATCGTCAAGTCGCTTATTGAACTGATGGGCGGCACCATCGAAGTCACCAGTGAGCTCCATGTGGGCACTTCGTTCTACGTGGAGATTCCGCTCGATATCGACAAGAACCCCCAGACGCGGGCAGATACGGTCGAGAGGGCGCTCGACTGCTCGCTCGCCGACATGAACGTGCTGCTCGCCGAAGACAACGAATTGAATGCCGAGATTGCCCAGGCGCTGCTAGAATCCGAGGGCGTCGTGGTCACCCGCGCCGCCAACGGCAACGAAGTTGTCGATCTGTACCTGTCGCATCCCGCCGGCAGCTTCGATGCGATCCTGATGGACATTATGATGCCGGACATGGACGGCTACGAGGCAACCCGCGCGATTCGTCTGAGCGAGAAGGTCGATGCAGCCGATATCCCCATCATCGCGCTCACCGCCAATGCCTTTGCCGAGGACGCCAAGGCGGCACACGACGCCGGCATGAACGCCCATCTGTCCAAACCGCTCGACTTTAACAAGCTCAAAAACATGCTCGCCCGCATCAAGAAATACGGATCCGTTTCGCTATAGTTTGTGCTCAACCACCATGCACGGCCAGAAAGGAAACCAACGATGTTTAGGCCCTTACGTCGAAAGAAACGCGCCATCACCGACGAGGAAGCGCGCGAGCTGCTCGCTACCTGCAAGCGCGGCGTCTTTGCCGTCAACGGCGACGATGGCTACCCGTACGCCATTCCCGTCAACTACTTCTTTGACGCCGAGCACGACAAGATTTATTTCCATGGCGCCAAGGCTGGCCACAAGGTCGACGCACTCAAGCGCGATGACAAGGTCTGCTTTACCGTTTACGGCAACGAGTGGTACCAGGACGGCGACTGGGCTCCCTACGTTATGAGTGTCGTAGTCTTTGGCCGTTGTCGCCTGGTAGATGAGGCGCCTGCGTTTATCGAGGACAAAGTCCGCCAGCTCGCGCTTAAGTACTACCCTTCTGCCGAAGAAGTCGAGAAGGAAATCGCCAAAGACATCAAGGGCGTCCAACTCTACGAGATTTCGATTGAGCATCTTTGCGGCAAGCAGATTCAGGAAAAATAAACCTCCGCAGCAGGTCTGCGCCCAATGGTTACAGATGCCTTACCACACGGGGCCTTCCAGCCGACTTGGCAGAAGACCCCGCATGCAGTGCTCACTTACCGTGCATTAAAAACGTAGCGGTCCAGGCGGTCGCACGCTTCCCTTACGCGCGAAAGCGGCAGCGCCAGATTCACGCGAATGTGGCAGGGCCCGTGGAACGGGCGGCCGTCCTGATATCCCACGCCTACGCGCGCCCCCTCGTCGAGCAGCCACTGAATATCGCGGCCATGCTCGCGGCACCACTCGGTGCAGTCCAGAAACACCATGTACGTGCCCTGCGGACGCGAATAGGACACGCCCTCAAAATGCTCGTCCACGTAATTGCAGAAGTACTCGATATTGCCGGCAAGCACCTGGTTGAGCTCGTCCACCCACTCGTAGCCCTGCGGCTGATAGGCACCGATAAGCGCATGCATGGAGAGGACATTCATCTCGTTGTAGTGAGTCTTGTTGGACACGGCGCACACACGGTCGCGCAGTGTTTCGTTATAGATGATGTGGTAGCTGCCGACCAGACCCGCCAGGTTAAACGTCTTGCTGGGCGCGTAGAGGGCAACCGTGCGCATGCGAGCATCCTCACTCACCGACTGCGTCGGGATGTGCTTGTGTCCCGGCAGGATGATATCGGACCAAATCTCGTCCGAGATCACCACGCAATCGTGCTGGCGATAAATGTCCATGGCGCGCTCGATCTCGTCGCGCTCCCATACGCGGCCGCAGGGATTGTGCGGCGAGCAGAACACCGCGGCATGAATGTGGTTTTGGGCGAGTTTGCACTCCATGTCCTCAAAGTCCATGCGCCACACGCCTTGGTCGTCGAGTTTAAGCGGGCTGTGGACAATACGATAGCCCGCGGCTTCGATGGACTTGGTAAAGCCGATGTAGGTGGGGCTGTGGACCAGCACCGCATCGCCCGGCTGAACATACGCACGCAGCGTCGACACGACACCGCCCAGCACGCCGTTTTCGTAGCCGATATGCTCGGGCGCCAGGCCCTCAACGCCGTTGCGACGGCTCTGCCATTCGATGATGCGATCAAAGTACTCGGGACGCGGATTGAAGTAGCCGAACATAGGGTGCTGGGCGCGCTGGATGATGTACTCCTGGACCGTGGGCACCGTGGCAAAATTCATGTCGGCCACCCACATGGGAATGCGGTCGAAGCCCTCGTCGGGTGCGTTCGGAGCCATACCGGGGATCTCGCCCCAAGAGTCAACGGCGATGGAGTCCATGCCGTGGCGGTTGACAAGCGAGCTAAAGTCGTATTTCATGCTGAGCTCCCGTGCAAAGTAGGCTGTTCCGATAGGCGTTATTGTCCACCAGCGTGGGCGGTTTTGGCGCGGGGTTTGGCGCTTAATTTGACGGGTGCAGACGAATGGCAGGTTAGCCCCGCGCGTCGTTGACGGCGACTACGGTTAGCTGGGTTTCATCAACCGTAAAAGATATGTCGAGCCCGGCGAAGGCCAGATGATAGACGCGGTTCGGCTCGTGCTTGCTGCCTGCGCGGCGCGGATCTTGGCGAAGGACCTCGACCAAGCCAGGGAGCTTTGCGGGGAGGACCATATCCTGCAGCGTCTGAGGGAACTCGATGTCGAGCTCTTGCCACGGAGCATCCTCGATCCAGCCTCCGGTCGCATCCGGGTGGCAGTCCGCAAACGGAATGTAGGGCTTAATGTCGTAGATGGGCGTACCGTCGCGCAGGTCGGCCCCCAGCACATGGATGATGGGCCCATCGTCGGTGAGCTCAACGTGATCGAGCCTTACGCAGGTAAGTCCGATAGGATTGGGGCGAAACGGGCTGCGCGTGGCAAAGACGCCCACGCGCTCGGCTCCGCCCAGACGCGGCGGGCGCACAGTTTTCGACCACTTGGCATTGGTGCCGGACCTGTCCTGCGTCTTGGCATCGGCAGCTATGTCCTTAGCCGTGCCGCCGGGCGTTCCGTTTTCGAAGCGCCACAGCAGCCATAGGTGAGAGAAGGAGTCCAGGCCCTCAACCGCTGCGTTGGAGGCAAATTCCGGCTCAAAGACGATGCGTCCCTGCAGATGAGGCGCCAAAAAGCTGTTGCGCGGAATGCCGAACTTCTGCGGCAGGTCGGTATGTATGTGTGCGATAGGTTCCATGCCGGTCATTGTACGGCATGGAGGCGTGGGGCGTTGCGCGCAATTCTTCGCCACGGTCCCCCGTCGTGCAACCAACGGTTGCTTGGAAGGGTGCCTGCCGCCGCGTATGCTTAAGCCATCAACCAGCAGAAAGGAGCCGCTATGGCCTTTGCAGAAAAGCTCATCGCTGTCCGTCGCGTCCATCACCTTACCCAGGAGCAGCTCGCCGCCAAGCTCTTCGTCACGCGCCAAGCCGTCAGCCGTTGGGAACGCGGCGAGGTCACACCGGGCATCGACATGATGAAGCTCATTGCCGCTGTGACCGGCGAGCCCCTGTCTCACCTGCTCGAAATGCCCGAGCACTATTGCCAGAGCTGCGGCATGATACTCACGCCCGGCGACTGCGGCACCGATGCCACGGGCGCCACGACCGAACATTACTGCAAGTGGTGCTACGACCACGGCCAGTACACCTACGACACCACGATGGAGGCAATGATCGAGGACTGTGCCCCGCGCCTGGCGCAAAACACCGGCATGTCGCTCGACGAAGCCGTCTCGCTCATGGGCGCCGTCCTGCCGCAACTGGAGCGCTGGCGCACCGTGCAGGAAAACGAGGAACGCTACGGCGCCGAGGCTCGGGCTCGCTATGGCAATGAGGCTATCGATGCAGCAAACGAAACGTTACTGGATATGGATCCTCAGACATGGAATGACATGAAAGAACTTGAACGCGCAATTCTGGGTCAGCTCTCGATTGCCATGGGCGATGGCGATGCGGACGGAAGCGAGGCTCGCAAGCTTGTCGCGATGCATCGTCGTTGGATTGCTCTCAACTGGAGATGCGAGCCCCAGAACGAAGCGTACCTGGGCCTCGCCCACGGCTATCTTGCCGACCAGCGCTTTGTTGACTACTACGACAAGCCCTGCGGCACCGGAGCCACGGCGTTTCTGGTCCAAGCCATCGAGTCGTCACTGGTCCGCGCATAGACCGCGGCTGCTTTGGGTATTTCAATCGAAACCTCAACCGATTGGAGACCCATGGCTACTAATCATGAGCTCACGCTGTACGTTATGACCGGCTGCCCGTATTGCATAAAAGTCAAGCGATTCCTTGCCGATAACGGTGTGACCATCCCCGAGCGCAATATCTCGACCGATACCGAGGCCGAGCAGACGCTCATCGCCGTCGGCGGAAAACGCCAGGTTCCCTGCTTGTTCATCGACGGCAAGCCGCTCTACGAGTCGAGCGACATCATCGCATGGCTGCAGGAGAATCTGCTCTAGTACGCACGCTCTGTCCGTCCAGGGCCCCAGCCCATACGACCCAAACATATACACCAGCATCCAAAGTCGACATTTTTCGACATCTTTGGATGCTGGCGTACAGCTTTTGGGTAGTCATGGACGCTCTTAGCCGGCTAATTGTTTGAGGCGACCTTTGGATTATGGCTGTTTGACGCCTCTGGAAAGGTTTCCGAGAGGGCTGTGGTCAAAAAAGGGCAAATATGAGTACTGCTACCTGTTTAGTAGCAGCGATTTTGATCACTTCAGGAACTATTCAACGTTCCATACGTCCGTAGACGACGCTATTTCTCCTCATATGTTCAATAAAAGTAGCTCCTAATGGGAACAAATCTCATCAGGAGCTACTATTTATAGCAAAATAAATGCAACTATAATGGCAACAGTACTCATATTTGCCCTTTTTTGACCACGACCCTCCAGAATAGCCGCTGAGGACGACACTAAATGACAAAATCCGGCACTTGGACGTTCTTATATGACTAGCCATTGAAGGACACCTAACGACTACTCCCATTCGCGACACACTGTGTCGCGAATTAAGCTGGTCCCATTATCGAAGACCAGTGAGAGCTCCTGCTCAGAATCTCGATAGCTTAATAAAGCGCTCCCCTCCGGAAGTTCAATGAGCATCCAAATTCCAGGCTGAAAAGCAAAGGAGTATCGAAGCCGTCAATGCTCATTTCCTATCGAACACGCGGGTCAAAACAAGCTAATTAGCCTGATAAACTGTTTGTATTTTTGTCTACAAAACTGTATACAAAAAGAGTATCCGTTGACCTCTGCTCGACATTATGCCGATCGATAGGAGGCGCTATGGACGCTAAGCAGCTCGAAAAGATGATGGGGTTTGCTCCCGGAGAGTTGGAGAAAGCCGCGGAGGCATACGAAAAAGATGAGTGGCCGAAGGGTCGCACCATCAAGCTGGGAAGGCCGTCGATCTCCGATGAGCCAAGCGTTGTTTTATCGGCACGTGTGGGTGAGTCTGTTCTTGATGCGTTTGACGCAAAAGCAAAGCGCCATGGGCAAACACGCACGGAGCGACTCAGGGAGCTCATCACGCTCGATGCAATGATTGCCTAGTTACCCTCCGAACCCAAACATGTACGCCAGCATCCAAAGTCGACATTTTTCGACATCTTTGGATGCTGGCGTACAGTTTTTGCGGGTAGTCATCGGGGACGTTCTTAAATGACTAGTCGCTAAAGAACGTCCCCGATGACTAACTAGCCGCGGAAGCGAGCTATGGGTGCGAGTGGCTGCTCGCGAAAGACCCGCTCGACGGCGGCGCGGTATTCGTCGACCTTTTTGGTCTTACGTACGAGCTTGTGAACGGTAGCGGGGTCGGCGAAAGCGCACTTGGCGTAGAACCACCACTCCTTCATACGAAAGACCGCGTTGCCGCCAATCTCTTCTGCATAGACCGCAAACAGCGTGTCGTGGAAACGCTGCAGTTCGGTTGCCGTGGCAGCAGGACCGCCCTTAACCATGCGAGCCAGCACGGGGTTCGCGAGCAGGCCACGCCCTAGCATTACATGGCGCGTGTCGGGATAGGCCTCCGCCAGCGCGTCCATATCCTCAAGATCAAAAATGTCACCGTTATAGGCCACGGGGAACGGCGCACGCTCCAGCGTCTCGCCATAAAACTCTTTGCGCGGCAAGCCCGTATAGCGGTCCTTCTGTACGCGCGGATGCACGATCAGCTCTGCCAACGGCATGCGGCAATACAGATCGAGCACGCGCTCGTATTCGTCGTCATTCTCCAGCCCCAGCCTGGTCTTTACCGACACCGGCAACGGCGACCGCTCGCACACATCGCTTAAGAACGCCTCGAGCTCGTCGAGATTGCGCAAGAAACCCGAGCCCTTGCCCTTGGCGACAACCGTTCCCGAAGGGCAACCCAAGTTGAGATTGACCTCGCGGTAGCCCATGTCGGCGAGCACCTGTGCCGCCCACACAAACTCGTCCGCGTTCTTGGACATCAGCTGAGGCACCACGTTGAGCCCCTGGTTATTGGCAGGATCGATCTCCTTAAACGCCTTGCCGCCAAAGCGGTTTCCCACCCGCGGCGGCGGCAAAAACGGCGTGTAATAGCAATCGAGCGCACCGAAGCACTCCGCATGCACGCGACGGAACACATGCCCGGTAATCCCCTCCATAGGGGCCAGCGAAAGGATCATCTACTCTTCTCTCATATCAACACAACAAAGGGGCCGTCCCTTTGTCACATGCATTATGCCTTGCGCTTCAGGCGATTCACAAGGAAGAGGTAGCTACTGAACGATGACCACCCTCCAGCCGCACCCCATACAACGAGGTTTAATACTTTTCCCGAGAAGTGAACGAGTGAAAACGGGCCCCCGAAGCATCGGCACTTTCGAGATGCAATTTCCTGCGGTTTTGCCAGCCAAATCCTGCGGGTTTGACGTCTAAAAATGTCGATGCTTCGGAGGTCCAAGTATGGCCGTTCACTTCTCGGAAAAGTATTAGACCTCGATTTACATGCCACTCAATGTGACAAAGTGGCTGCTCCTTTGTCACATTCGATGAAAAAGGGCACCGATGTTAGTCGATGCCCCAAAGCGGCTGCAGGTTAAGCCCTACAGCGTATGTCTAAGACGAATCGAACTATTCGTCCCAGGAGAGGTTCTTACCAGTCTTTTTTGCCAGCAGCAAGAACAGGCCGATAATAACGTTGCATGCGATGCAGAAGATGAAGACGCCCTGGAAGGAGCCGACAAGCTCATAGACCTTCATCATAACGGGCATGCCAAAGGCGCCGACGATATAGCCCACGGAGCAGATCAGCGCGAAGATGCGACCGAAATCGCGGGAGCCAAAGACATCCATAACCAAAACGGTCAGGGCAGTGCCAGCGATGACGTACATTACGTCGTTCACGCCTGCTGCGAGGATGCTGAGCGTCGAGTTGCCGCTGCTCATCATGAGCATGACAAAGGAGAGGATGGAGACAGCGAGCCAGCCCAGAATGGCCTTCGTGCTGCCGAACCTATCGCAAGTGGTGCCGACGATCGGATTGAGGAACAGATCGAAGAGCGATGCAGCGGATACCATGAAGCCGCCCACCATGGGGCTAAAACCAACCTCGGAAGCATACGTCGGGAAGAGCTGGTTCATGCAGCAAGTGAGCTGAACGAGACAGAGGAAGCCGATGCAGAAGAAGAAGGCAGGCGACTTAATGGCGCGCGCATAGCTAACGCCACGCGTGCTATCCTCGGTCGTCTCCTCGGTCTCGGTGACCGTCTCGCCCTCGACGTAGCCATAGGGCAGCATGCCCTTGTCCTGAGGCTTATAGCGAATAATCAGGACGGAAGCGGGGAGAATGAGCACGGCGGAGACGCCAGCGAGCACCAGATAGCCAGTCCTCCAGCCAGCGGCCTCGATGACAGAGGTGATGACGGGGCTCATGATGAGCATGTAAATCGAGTTCACTGCCCAAGCGAGACCGATTGCCAGGCCACCAGATTTTTTGAACCACTGGTCAATAACGTCGGACATGGCGACGCCGGTGGTGAAGGCGAAGCAAACGCCAATCAGGGCGCCAGCGGCGATGAACATCCAGACTTCGGTGTAGAAGGCCATGCCTGCGCCGGCAGCAAGCAAAATAAGCTCGACAACGGGGAGCCAAACCTTGCCAACGACCTTGGGAATGAGTTTTCCGACAAACGGAAGAGCTGCCGCAAGACCAATGAGCGTTGCGGTGAAGTAATACGAGAAGATGGAATAGTCAAACCCGAACTCCTCGCACACGGGTGCGACGAAGGAGCCCGCGATGACGCTATAGGATCCGGTCGTGCCGGCAGACATAAGGCCGAGCGCGATTACGAGAACCCATGCGTAAACCTTGCTGCTCTTTAACTTTGCATTTTCCATTGATACAGCTCCTAGAGACCCAGAAGGGCACACATAACGGCCTTGATGGTGTGCTGACGGTTCTCTGCCTCACGGAAGATGACCGAAGCGTTGGCCTCAAAGCACTCGTCGGCAATCTCAAAGCCCTCGGTGATGATTTCGCGATGGAGGTCGTTCTTGCACTGGTCGAGGAGCATTTTGCCGACACGGTGATCTGCGTTATGGACAGAGGGAAGCTCATGCATGCAGAAGATGTCGGGATTGTTGGTGCGCTTGCACAGCTCGCTGGTGACGCGATAGGGGTACAAAGACTCGGCATCGCCCAGCCAGGAGTTGTAGTCGTCGGGATCCAGAACCTCTTCGCCGCACTCGGGGTTGATGTAGCGCCACTCCTCGGTAACGATAACGTCAACGCCATCCAGGGCATCGAGGTCAGAGGTGATGGTAAAGGTCCTATTGGGAGCGTACTTGGCGTAGCAGGCCTCCACCTCTTCGATCATTTCCTTGCACATCTGATGACGGAGGTCGTCGGGGCCGATGGCGAGGAAGTCCATGTCGAGCATAGCGCACAGACGGCCATACCACACCGGGGCGCCGGCGCAGTTGCCAACGAAAGCCATCTTCTTGCCGCGGCTCGTACGCAAACCGCCCCATTGCTCTTCCATCGTAAGAGCGTCAGCGAGCATCTGAGTCGGGTGATCGCCGAGAGTAAGGGCATTGATGACCGGGATGTCAACCAGGTCGGCGACGTCATAGAGGAACTGCTCGTCCTTCTGTGCGCGATAGACGATGAGATCATACATGCCGTTAAAGACGCGCATGGCGTCCTTGACGGTCTCGCAGTCACCCATGTGGGAGTTGGTCAGATAAGTGAAGCCCATGCCCAAATCGTTGCAGGAGGTCTCGAATGCGCAACGAGTACGGGTCGAGCCCCACTCAAAGTTGGCGAGGACGTTTTTGCCGGGGAAGTAGCGCTGGTCGACACCAGACTTCTTCTGAGCCTTAAGGTTCCAGGCAAGATCGATGAGATAGCGGAAATCCTCGGAGGAGAGATCATGGATGTTGATGTAGTCGCGACCGCGGAGGCTGTTGTTCATGCCTATTTCCTTTCGAATTATTATCAAAATTATTGTTGAATGTGTCCCCGAGGAAAACACGGATATCCCTCGGGGAGCGGTACATGTGGCGCCTAAGCCAAAGAGCGCAGGCTCTAAGGCTCACTAACGACTGGCCGCCACGTCCTTAGTCCAGCAGTGCACGCCGCCGCCGGACAGGTTAAGCGCGAGGGAATCAATCATGATGACCTTGCGATCGGGGAAGCAGCTCTCAAGAACTGCCTTGGCCTGCTCATCCTTCTCTTTCACGACCTCGCTCATGCCCTCGTGGTAATAACGCTGGCCAAGAACGACGCCGTTGCAAATCAGGAAGTTGCAGTAGCTCGCTGCGGCGTAGAAGTGGACGGGGCCCTCGGGCCAGGGGGTGCCATCCATAAACTTGCCGCCCATTTCGTCGATGAAGCCCTTATAGAGCTCGTAATCTTCATCGCCAGGGGCGATAACGACTTCAATAGGCTCGGCGGTGGGCATACGAACGATCTCGAAGGGCTTGCCCTCACAGTCCGTTTCGTTGCTCAGGATCTCGTAGGCTGCCTCAATGCGGCGACGAGACTCTGCTCCAGCC
>JAXJLC010000079.1:0-1591 GCA_036297365.1 Collinsella sp. | reverse complement strand
TCGAACAGCACCTCGTCGGTCTGGGCATCGACGACGTGTGCGCCGTTAAAGGCCACCAGCAGACCGTCATGGTTTTGAAGGTCGAGCTCTTGCGCCAAGGCGTGCAGCCCCCATGCGGGACGGCCCGAAGCAAAAATGAGCTTAATGCCCGACTCCTGCGCCGCGAGCAGCTTCTCGCGCGTACGCGGGCTAATCACTTTCTGATCGTTGGTGAGCGTACCGTCGATATCCATCGCGATGGCTTTGATTGCCATATATGCCTCCCTGTCATTGAACAACCTTGTCTGAGCCATCATACAGAACACCCATCGCGACTCCGTTTACAACGGGCAAAAAGTCATATTGTCTCGAACATGAACAGCGTGTGGTCGTGAAGCTTTATCGCTCAGGTCAAATACGTCTGCTAGCGACGCTCATCCGTCGGTGCGCCCTCGACGATCGCGATGCCCGCCGATGCACCTAACGCGCTGGCGCCGGCCTCGATGAATGCGCAGGCCTCTTCGTAATTATGGATACCGCCCGCCGCCTTGATTGCCACGGCATCGCCGAGCACCTCGTGCATCAGCCGCACGTCCTCGAGCTTAGCACCGCCAAAGCTTCTGCCGGTCGATGTCTTAAGGAATCCCGGCTTAGCCTCCAGCGCGATCTCGCATACACGGCGCTTAGCGGCGTCGTCGCCGTCCAGTTTGCACATCTCGACGATCACCTTGTCAGTGATGCCATGCGCACGACAAAAATCAGCAATGGTAGTCATCTCGCGCTCGATGGCATCAAAATCGCGGTTCTCGACCGACTCCTGATTCAAAACGTAGTCAATCTCGGTAAAGCCACACGCAGCGTATTCCTCAAACCTCGCAAGCTTCTCCTCAAGCGTCATAGTGCCCTGGGGAAAGTCGATAGCGCCGGCAAGGATGATGTCAGAGCCCTCGAGCATGGCGCGGCCCGTCTCGTACTCCTGCAGGTTCGCAAATACGCAGCGAAAGTTGTACTTTAACGCCTTCTCGACATACTGCTCAAACGTGTCCTCGGGGGCATCGATATAGTCGATGTATTTATTGATGGGTTTGGCAAGCGTCATGCTGGGCCTCCTTGTTCGGGGCTGACAACCGATTCGTGGTTTCACGCGAAAAACCACGTTCAATGTACGCCCGACATGCAAGGACAGCGTCCGCATTCCGACAAGTGGTATGAAATTAGCCGTAAACGTATATTTACGGACAGCGAATGGCACCGCACGCGGATGCCGACAGCAAGACATCCCCCCTCAATACACCCTCATGCCCATTTAAAGAGCAAGGGAGCCTGTATCTGTTGGGATACGGGCCCCTTTCGGCCATGACCCATCTCAGCAACAAAGACTACTTGCGGTGAGCGCGGTAGAACTCGATCGCACCATCTTATCCGAGCCGGGGCACGTTCGCGTAGCGTGGCGCGTGACGGTTGCAAAACCACCCCATTTGAAACAAAGGTTGATTTCCGATCTCAGCCGAACACATTAGGCGGACAGGCCGTTCCCGCAGCTAGCCGAACGCCCCCGAGGCCCCATCCGGGCCCCGGGGGCGCCGTTTTCCCAGTTGAAGGAACGGTGGAG
>JAXJLC010000078.1:0-10557 GCA_036297365.1 Collinsella sp. | reverse complement strand
GGGTAAGGGCCTGGCTCAGGTCCCCGAGGGCCGTCGCGCCTTTTTGCAGATGACGGTCGAGGAGAACCTGGAGATGGGCGCCTATACACAGCCCAAGTCCACGGTTGATCCGGGCCTGGAGCGCGTCTACGAGCAGTTCCCGCGCCTTAAGGAGCGCCGTCGACAGGTCGCCGGCACCCTTTCGGGCGGCGAGCAGCAGATGCTCGTTATGGGGCGCGCCCTTATGAGCAACCCCAAGCTGCTCATGCTCGACGAGCCTTCCATGGGCCTGGCGCCGATTCTGATTGAGCAGATCTTCCAGATTGTCGAGGATCTGCACAAGGCCGGCACCACGGTGCTTCTGGTCGAGCAGAACGCGCAGATGGCGCTCTCGATCGCCACGCGCGGCTACGTGCTCGAGACCGGCAAGATCACCATGACCGGCACGGGTCAAGAGCTCCTGCACGACGATAACGTCCGCAAGGCTTACCTCGGAGGCTAGCCAATCCAACAAAAGGGGCGCTGACTATCCCGGTCAGCGCCCCTTTTTTAAGTTGCGGTGAAATAGGGACTAAATAGGGATTCTAGACGCCAAAACAGTCCTTATTCCACCGCAACTTCATTGGGGCGTGCGACGATGACCGTCCCAAATTAGCACCCCTGCACCAAGCCAAGGCCCCGTTCCAGAATGTGCCGGAACGGGGCCTTGGTGGTTGGGGTCTACTGGGTTTTGGTCGCTAGTCTACCTTTTGTCCGCATGTTGGGCAGAACTGGGCTTCGGGTACGAGCGGGGTTCCGCAGTGACGGCAGAAGCGGGCGGGCTCGGCCGGAGCTGCCGGCGCCGTCGGCATCGCAGGCGCTGCGGGTGGAACGACGTTCTGCTGGGCACGCTTCTGGCGACGGCGTTGCTTGCGCTTGGGCTTGGGCGTTGCGGCTGTCGCACCGTTCGCGGCCTTCGCGCGCTTCTTGCGGATACAAAGGACAACAATCGCGCCACCGATGATGAGGACGACCGCCACGCCGCCGCCAATAACAAACGGCAGGTGAGTCTGGACAAAGTAGAGAACATCCTCAGGCAGCGAATGGGGGATATTGGACTTGTAGATGTTTACGTGAAGCGTTGATGAGTCTTCATCGTAATAATCAGTCCAAATCTCGCGATCGCCATTCATGAAAGTAGGGCCGCACCAATGAGAATCAAACTCGCTCTTGGCCCCGGTTTTTGCATCGACTAGGCATGCCGAAGACTTGTCATCGTCTGAGTACGTCCCAAGCATGATTCCGCCATCATGCGAGATGTCGCTGAGATATCCTTCGCCAAAGGGATAAGCAATTGAGCTGATGATCTTGTCACTTTTCAGGTCATAAACACTAAGATTCGCATCTTTTTCATTCAGGTAGTAATCGCCGTCATCTTCTTCAAAAAGATCGTTCGATCCCTTCTTTGTATAGAGGACATAAAGCTCTGCCGACGGGCATGAATAAGGCCATTCAGGAGCGTGGTCATCATCGTTGAAAACAACGCTCATATTTCCATCACGGTCTGCTTTTATTAATGCGGTGTCGCTCTGAAGATAAATATCGTCCGAGTTAGAGCTGGTGACGATATGGTCGATGTCCGAAGACCTATCATCTTTTTTCACGTTAACCGTTTTCAATTCCGTTGACCCTGTATCGCAATTGAAAACCCTAAGAGAAACAACGCCTTTCTCAGCATCGTATGGCAAGAAATAGAGACGGCTCATATCGTCTGAGTAGTAGCAATAAGAGTCATCTTTATCAGATTGATATGTTTGAATTAACTTGTCAGACTTAAGGTCATAGATCTCGATTTTTTTTAAGCTCAGATTCATGGTCATAGTGCTCGACGGCTGCTCTATTTCCATCGTAAGAGATGGTTTCATCGGTGTAGGCATATTTGGCCGAAATGATGGGATGGACTGTTTGACTTTGGTTGTCTGGCGAGAATACGACCAAATTATTGCCGTCTTGCCAGTAGAGCTGATTGCTGGATGTGGGGCATGCTGATCCAAGGCTTTTGTCCGGGATGGCAACTGGGCTTGCACTGCCGTCTTTAAAATTGATGAGGGTTATGCTCTTTAAGTTGTAACCGTCATCCTCATCGTAATCGTAATCGTATAAATAGCCGAACTTTGAATCGTCGCTTGTGCTGACATACGAGTTATCGCTGCTGACCTTAAAGCTATACGACTTCTCAAGTTCAGGCGTCGGTACGGTGTCGCCGGCTAATGCTGCGGGAGGGGCTGCGAGCGGAGACAGGGCCGCGATCAGGCCGATGGCGACCGCTGCGATCCTTCCGCTCTTTTGGATGCTCTTAAACATGGCAATCCTTTCCTCTAAATACGAATGCGATACTGCCATGGTTAATCGGGATTCCGAAATCTTGTTGCGCAACATTCACCATCGGCAACATTTTTCGGCCAGCTGTGCCGTCCCCAAGAGATCATTCTGGGTTGCGGTGAAATAGGGACTAAATGAAGGCTCTAGACGCCAAAACAGTCCCTATTCCACCGCAACTTCATGGGGATGTGTGACAATGCCCGTCGGAAAACATCTGCTGTCATTGGGGGCCTATCTATGCTGTACGAGTTTTGTGCCGAGAACTTTGAGCGAGTGCCGGCGGCCATCGAGGCCAGTGCGGGGCGCATTGAGCTGTGTGACAACCTCGCCGTCGGTGGCACCACGCCTTCCGCCGGCGTTATCAGCGCTACAGTCAGCTACGCTCACGAGCATGACGCGCGAGTGATGTGCATGATTCGTCCGCGCGGTGGCGACTTTCACTACAACCAGGACGAGCTGCGCATGATGGAGATGGACCTGGGCCTTGCTGTGAGCGCCGGCGTTGACGGTCTGGTCTTTGGCTGCTGCAAGCCCTGTGCCGGCGGCTGGGCGCTCGACGAGCTCACCCTCGGCGCCCTCGTTATGGCTACGGGCTGCGCGACCGAGGAGTGCAAGCGCGAATCCCTTGACATCACCTTCCACATGGCATTTGACCAGCTCTCGCCCGAGGCTCAGCTCGATGCGATTGATACACTTGCCGACTGCGGCGTTACGCGCATCCTCACGCATGGCGGCGCGGCCGGTACGCCGATCGAGGACAATTTCGATCACCTGGCTCGTTTAATCGAGTATGCGGGCGATCGCTTGACCATCCTTCCCGGCGGCGGCATTACCACGGCAAATCGCGACGCGGTCGCGGCGGCGCTAGGCGTCTCCGAGCTCCATGGCACCAAGATCGTGCCACTGGAGGTATAACCCGTGGCGCTGGTATTTGACGTTCAGCAGGCGAGCGGCAAGCCCGACGATAATCGTCGCCCTGGCACCGCGTGCCCCTTTTGCGACACGGAGGGGCTCGCCAACATCATCCGGCTCGATGGTGACTGCATCTGGCTCGAGAATAAGTTCAAGACCTTGCGGGCCACCCGTCAGACCGTATTGATCGAGTCGGCCAATCACGACGCCGACCTGGTGACCTATGAACCATATGAGCTGCATCATGTGATGCGGTTTGCCCTGGGCTGTTGGCAGCAGATGATCGATTCCCAACGGTACCGCAGTGTGCTCATGTACAAGAACAAGGGCCCGCTTTCGGGCGGCAGCCTCGTCCATCCACACATGCAGATTGTGGGTCTGGAGCGGGAGGACGGTTATGCTTCGCTGACTTCCGCCAATTTCGAAGGCATCAATGTCTGGCAGCAGGGGAGAATCTCGGTCAATATCTCAACCGAGCCGATCATGGGATTCTTTGAGGTCAACATCTCGGCTCCACAGGGAATCGCCGCCAGCGACGACGCCCGCGACCAAGCCGAAGCGGACCTGTTTGCCGATGCGATTCAGGTGGCCCTGCGCTATATCCTGCACGAGCACCATGGTGGTCGCGCGGAGTCGTACAACTTGTTCTTCTACCACATGGACGGCCGGACCATTGCCAAGGCGCTGCCACGTTGGGTGGTATCACCCTACTTTGTTGGCTATCGTCTGGCCCAGGTCAATGCCGAGACGACGCTCGATATCGATGCTGAGCGCCTGCGTGCGCATCTGGAAACGCTCGCGTAGCAAGGCGAGTGCCTGCGAAAAGCGTGCTGCCTAGCGTGCCATCGCGTCGCGGCCGGCCTTGACCCGCTTGCGCTGTTTGGCGCGCTCCTCGCCGGTTAGGCGCTCAAAGAGGTGCCCGATAATCGAGGCCAGCACCTGCTGAAACAGCGTGCCGCACATGACGGGAAACACGACTTCGCCCGGAAAGTACTGCGTGGCGATGACAGCGCCCGAAGAGATGTTACGCATGCCGCAGGTAAAGCACATGGTGGTCGTCTCGCTATACGGCAGATGCAGAGCACGTGCGACCAGGATGCCGATGATAAAGCCACTGATGGCGAACGAAAGGATAAAGAGGGCGACTTCCAGGCGCACCGCGTTCATGTGCAGCACGTACTCGCTCATGGCGGTGGAGTTGGACGCGATGACGCCCATCATCATGAACTTGCAGGCGGGCGAAAGCGCGGGGGAGAGTTTCTCATGACCCCAGCCGCGCGTGAGTTCGTTAATGACGATACCGAGCACGGCGGGTATGGCGATCATAAAGGCCATATTCTGCATCATGCTCGGCACGTCGATCGAGACGGTGGCGCCCAGCAGGAGCTTGAGCGTAAGTGGGATCGTCACGGGTGAGATGACCGAGGACGTCAGGATGATGGTGAGCGCGAGCGGGCCGTTGCCGCCGAACATGCTAATCCACATAAAGGCAGTGACCGCCACGGGTACGCTGTACTCGAGCACGATGCCGCAGACAAGGTTGGGATTGGAGCCAAAGAATAACGATCCCATGGCATAGGCTGCGATAGGGATAAGCACCGCCGAGACGAGCAACGCCAAGACCAGGTGCAGCGGACGATGGAACACCTCAGCCACCTGGTGAAAGGTGTTGCTGAGCGCACCTTGGAACGTCATAAAGGCGAAGAGGGTAGGAACGATGGGCTTGAGAACGCCGATCTGCTGAGGAAAGAGCACGCCGAGCGCCACACAAATCGGAACGATGACCTGCATATGTCCCGCGAGAAACTTGCCCAGTCCAACCCATTGCTTCATATACTCTTGTGACTCCCTTTGCTCGTGAATCCGTTTTGAATGGATATGCTAGACGCTCGCATGCGTCCGTGCGTCAGAAACGCTCGAATATTTCGAGGCTATTACCGGCATCGTTTACCGAAACCGCGGCGTGCTGCGGCGATTTGCGTCCGCGCTGCACGGTATAATAAATCCGTTCAACAGATCTGCCTGCCGAAGCGGGCATACACAGAGGACTCATCGCTATGAACCGTGAGAGGTATCGCGGCGACCTGCCCCTATCGGGGGTGGGCGCCTATGTCATCGCTTAAGACGACGCATCGCTGGGCGGTCGCTCAGCAAAACCCCGAGCTCGAAAAGGAGCTTTCGGCTGGCCTGGGCATACCCGGGCTGGTGGCGCGCATTATGGTTGCGCACGGCATTACATCCATCGAGGAAGGCCAGCTGTTTTTGACGCCTTCGCTCGATCGCGACTGGGCCGACCCGCTCATTATCCCGGGCATGTCGGTCGTTGCCGACCGTGTCGAGCGTGCTGTTCGCAACCACGAGCGCATCGCGGTCTTTGGCGATTTTGACGTTGACGGCATTACGTCGACCTGCCTGTTGACCGAGGCGCTGCGCACGTTTGGCGCCGGTGTCACGCCGTTTATTCCGCATCGCTTTGACGAGGGCTACGGTCTTTCGCGAGCGGCGCTCGACCGCGTTAACGAGCTCGCTCGCCCCCAGCTGATCGTGACCGTCGATAACGGCATTGCCGCCAAGGAAGAGGTCTCCTATCTGGAGAGCCTGGGGATCGATTTGGTGGTCACGGACCATCACGAGCCCTCCGATCAGGTGCCGCAGGGCGTGCCCCTGACCGACCCTAAGCTCGAGGACGAGGGTCCTTCGCGTGAGCTTGCCGGTGCCGGCGTGGCGCTCAAGCTGGTACAGGTCTTGGGCGAGCGTTTGGGCAAGCCGTCGTATTGGCGCTCGCTGATCGAGGTCGCGGCGCTGGGTACCGTGTCCGACATGATGCCGCTGACGCCCGAGAACCGCGCGCTAGTCGCCGAGGGCATCCAGCAGATGCGCGTGACCGCCCGCCCCGGCTATATCGCGCTGGCCGCGCTCGCCAAGGCCGACCTTTCTACCATTACGGCCGATGGTCTGTCATTTTCGCTCATTCCTCGTTTGAATGCCGCCGGCCGCATGGCCGATCCCAAGCTGGCACTCGACCTGCTGCTTGCCCACGATCCTATCGAGGCAAGCGCGCTTGCCGCCGAGCTCGAGGAAATCAATCGCCAGCGCCGCGAGATCGAGGCGGAGCTCACACGCGATGCCATGGCAAAGGTCGAGGAGACCTATGATGGCGGTCGCGCAATCGTCGTGGGTGGCGAGGGCTGGCACGAGGGCGTCAAGGGTATCGTGGCGAGCCGCCTGACCAACCGTTATCACGTGCCGGCGCTGCTGTTCTCGATCGAAGACGGTATCGCTCGCGGTTCGGGTCGCTCGGTGGGCAAGGTCAACCTGTTCGACGCCGTAGAGCGCTGCTCCGATCTGCTGATTCGTCGCGGCGGGCATGCGGGTGCGGTGGGCGTGACCATCGAGGCGTCCAAGCTCGACGAGTTCCGTCGTCGCCTTTCCGCCGTGCTGTCCGAGCTTCCCGCCGAGGACTTTGAGGACACCGACGAGGTTGCCGCCACCGTTGACCTCTCCGAGCTAAATATCGAGACCATCGAGCAGATCTCCCGTCTTGAGCCGTTTGGCCAGGGCAACAAGGTGCCGCTTCTGGCTGCCGAGGGTGTGACAATGTGCGATCGCGCCGTGGTGGGCAAAACCGGTGAGCACATGCGCTTCGTGGCGACCGATGGCGCCGCGAGTGTGCCGGCCATTATGTTCCGCGTGCCGCAGATCGACAGGCTTATCAATTGCGATAGCGCCGTCGATTTGGTGTTCGAGGCCGTGGCCGAGCATTGGCAAGGTCGCGTAAAGCCCAAGCTCATGATTAAGGATGTCTTGGTCCGCGATACCACGGCGCCCAGCGTTGACGACCCGGCATGTGAGCTTCGCCGCGGCGTGGAGCCTGCGGACGCCGGTCTTCGTCTGGAGTCCCGCAAGCGCCAAACGCTCGCCCAGCTTTCCTATACCGAGCTGACGCGCTCGCTTATTCATAGCTTTATCGGCTCGAACCAGCCGCACCGCGCGCAGGTCGAGGCGCTCGATGCCCTGGCCGATCACCAGAGTGTCTTGGCCGTTATGGGAACGGGGCGCGGCAAGTCTCTTATCTTCCATGTGCATGCCGCGCGCGAGGCGGTCCTTCGCGGGCGTGCGAGCATCTTTGTCTATCCGCTGCGCGCGCTCGTTGCCGACCAGGCCTATCACCTCTCGTCGACGATGGCCGCGCTCGGCATTGGCGTAGGCGTGCTGACCGGCGAGACCGTGGAGGCGGCGCGCGATGACGTGTTTGCCGGCCTGGCTTCGGGCCGCACCGGCATCGTGCTCACGACGCCCGAGTTCCTGTCCATTCACCGCGACCGCTTTGCGCGTTCGGGGCGCATCGGTTTTGTCGTTATCGATGAGGCGCATCATGCCGGTCTTGCCAAGGGCGGCGACCGCAGCGCCTATCTCGACATGCCCGATATCCTCAAGGCCCTGGGCGACCCGGTCGTTCTGGCCACGACTGCCACCGCAACGGCTCCGGTTGTGGCCGAGCTCGCCCGCGTGCTACCGATTACCCGCACGGTGGTCGACGAGACGGTGCGCGAGAACTTGCAGCTCGAGGATGACCGAGATCTTGCGAGCCGCGAGAACCGCCTGGTGTCAATCGTGGCGACGGGGGAGAAGACTGTCATCTACGTCAACTCGCGCGACCAGTCCGTGGCGCTTGCTAAGACGCTGCGCAAGCGGGTGCCCGATTGTGCGACCCGCATCGCGTTCTATAACGCGGGGCTTGCGCGCTCCGATCGTCGCCGTGTCGAGGAAGCGTTTCGTGACGGAAGCCTCAGTTGCATCGTTTCGACTTCGGCCTTCGGTGAGGGCGTGAACCTGCCCGATATCCGCCATGTCGTGCTCTACCACATGCCGTTTGGCGCCATCGAGTTCAACCAGATGAGCGGACGCGCCGGTCGCGACGGGCAACCTGCCGTGATTCACCTGCTCTATTCGTCGCGTGACGCTCGCATTAACGAGCGCCTGCTCGACTGCTACGCGCCCGAGCGCGACGAGCTCGTCACGCTCTATCGCGCGCTGCAGACTATGTGGCGCTCCAACCGCGGCAAGACCGGAGCCGACTCATTTAGTGCGAGCGATATCGACATCGCGCAGATGTGCCTTGCCATCGATGCCCGCACGCCGGTTGACGAGCGCTCGGTGGCAAGCGGTCTGGGAATCTTCGAAGAGCTTGGCTTCTGTCGCGTTTCGGGGTTTGATGACACCCGTCGCATTGCGATGGCCGAAAACCCCGGCCGTGTGCAATTGAGCAGGTCAATCCGCTATTTGGAGGGCTTGCGCTCGCGCATGGAGTTCTCGGCTTTCCGGAGTTGGGCGCTTGATTCGTGCGCTTCTGATATGCTAGCCAAAGTTAACCGCCCGATCGTACCGCGGGCCTAGGGGAAGGGGACCTCGATGGATGCCGCAGCCCGTACCGCCCATGATTCCACCCTCCAACCGTTCTCGGAGATGGAGCACTATAAGCATGCCGATGAGCTGCCGCCCGAGATTATGGCGGACAGCTACGACAAGCTGGAGCGCCTGTGCCTCAAATATATGAATGAGGACGACTTTTCTAAGGTGGAGCAGGCCTATTGCTTTGCTGCCGAGAAGCACTGCAACCAAAAGCGCCGCTCGGGTGAGATGTACATCAACCATCCCGTCGAGGTGGCCATCATTTTGGCCGACCTCAAGATGGACTGCGATGTGGTGTGCGCCGCGCTGCTGCACGATACCGTCGAGGATACCGAGACCTCGCTTGCCGATGTTTCCGGCCTGTTTGGCGATACAGTGGCCGAGCTCGTCGATGGCGTGACCAAGCTCACCAACATCGAAGTCGATAGCATGGACGAGAAGCAGGCGCTTACGCTGCGCAAGATGTTCCTCGCCATGTCCAAGGACATCCGCGTCATTATCGTTAAGCTTGCCGACCGTCTGCACAACATGCGCACCCTTGCAGCTCTGCGCGAGGACCGTCGCCTGTTTAAGGCCCGCGAGACCATGGACGTGTATGCGCCCCTGGCCGACCGTCTGGGCATGAGCTCTATTAAGTGGGAGCTCGAGGACCTGTCCTTCTTCTACCTTGAGCCCGATGCCTACCAGCGCATCGCACGCATGGTGGCTGAGTCGCGCGAGGTTCGCGAGCGCTATCTGGCCGAGACCATCAAGACGCTCACCGACGAGCTCAACCGCATTGGCCTGGAAGACTTCCAGATCAACGGCCGTTCCAAGCACTATTGGTCCATCTACCAAAAAATGAAGCGCAAGGGCAAGGAATTCTCCGAGATCTACGACCTGGTGGCACTGCGCGTCATCACGCATTCGGTGCGCGATTGCTACTCCACGCTCGGTGCGGTACATACGCTGTGGCACCCCATGCCCGGTCGCTTTAAAGACTATATCGCCATGCCCAAGGTCAATAACTACCAGTCGCTCCATACGACGGTTATCGGCCCCACGGCCCGCCCGCTCGAGATTCAGATTCGAACCTACGAGATGCATGAGCAGGCCGAGTACGGCATTGCCGCCCACTGGCTGTATAAGAAATCGGGTGGATCGTCTGCTTCCAAGACCAATGACGCTCAACGTTTGGACGACCAGATTAACTGGCTCAAACATTCGCTCGATTGGGCAGCGTCTGATGAGATTACCGACGCCAAGGAATACCTGCACTCGCTGAAGGTCGACCTCTTCGATCAAGAGATCTTCGTCTTTACGCCCAAGGGCGAGGTCATGGCGCTTCGTGCCGGCTCCACGCCGCTCGACTTTGCCTACGCCGTTCACACCGAGGTGGGCAATCACTGCGTCGGCGCTAAGATCAACGGCGCGGTGGCCCCACTCACGCACGAGATCAAGACGGGCGACCGCGTTGAAATCCTGACCAACAAGAGTTCCAAGCCGTCGCGTGATTGGCTCAAGATCGTCAAGACGCCTTCCGCCAAGTCAAAGATCCGCCGCTATTTTGCCGCCGCGACCAAGGACGACGACGCTGCCGCCGGCCGCGATATACTGGCCAAGGACCTGCGCAAGCGCGGGTATGGCATTTCTACGCCGCGATCCACGCGTGCACTCAACGCCGTGGCGGAGCAGTTTAACTACAAGCAGCTCGAGGACCTGTTTGCCGCCGTCGGCGCCGGCAAAGTTGCCCCGCGCGCTGTGGGTAACAAGGTCGAGCAAATCTTGGACCCCAAGCCCGAGGAACAGCTCACCAAGGCCGAGGCTATCGCCGAGGTCGTGAAACAGCCGGCCCGAGGCTCCAACCGCAAGCCGCAAAAGCGCGGCAAGAGCGCCAGCAACGGCATTATCGTC
>JAXJLC010000077.1:0-15504 GCA_036297365.1 Collinsella sp. | reverse complement strand
CCATGACACCTCTCACAAAACGTCTCCCGCGCGAGCTGCGCCGCAATATCGGCAAGTACCTGGGCATCTTTTTGCTTATGTGCGGAAGCATCGCCCTTACCTCGGGCTTTTTGCTCGCAGCGCATTCCATCGGTTGCCTTATCGACGACATGCGCGATGCGTACACGATTGAGGACGGCCGCGTGACCACCTCTTTCGAGGCCACCAAAGACCAGCTCAAGGCAGCCGAGGGTGCAGCCGGCGACGTCGGCGGCGTCACGCTCTACAAGAACTTCTCCATCGACGCCATCATCAAAAAGGCGTCCGGCGACGACGGCACCAAGCGCACGCTGCGCACCTATGCGCACCGCACCAAGGTCGATATCGCGTCCTACTGCGAAGGCAGACAGCCTAAGGCGGACGATGAGGTGGCCATCGACCGTGTCTTCGCCACCAATAACAACCTGTCCGTGGGCGATAGAGTCGAGCTCGAGGGTCGCACCTACACCATCTGCGGCATCATGACCCAGCCCGATAGCCAGGCGCTGTTCCTCGACAATTCGGACTTTACGGTGAACACCATCACGTACGGCGTGGCCGAGGTCACCGACGCCGGCTTTGCCGCGCTTGAGGACGCCGGTGGCGCGCCTGCCTACACCTATTCCTTTATCTTTACCGATTGCGACCTCCCCACCGCGGATCGCATCGATGCGGAGCAGGATATGGTCGAGGCGCTGACCGATGCCGATGCGCGCGTGGATGACCTCATCGACGCCGATTCCAACCAGGGCATTGGCTACGCACGCGACGACGTAGACGGCGACTCCATGATGTGGATGACGCTGCTCGACATCATCATCGTGATCATGGCGTTCGTCTTTGTGGTCCTTACCGACGCCACCATCGAGGAGGAGAGCGCCATCATTGGCACACTGCTCGCCAGCGGCTATCGCCGTCGCGAGATCGTGCTGCACTACCTTGCGCTTCCCGCCATCGTGGGCGTGCTCGCAGCGCTTTTGGGCACTGCGCTCGGCGTTGTGTTCTTTACCGAGCCCATGCGCAGCCTCTATTACGGTTCGTACAGCCTGCCGCCCTTCCAGGTGTACTGGAGCTGGGAGATCTTTGTGAAGTGCGCCGTGGTTCCCGCCGCCGCGCTCATCCTCATCACGCTGGTGGGTCTGCTTCGCAAAATGGGTAAGACGCCGCTGCAGTTTCTTCGCCACGAGGCGAGCGGCAAGTCTGGCACCAAGCGCGGCCTGCAGCTGTCGGAGCGCATGGGCTTTGTTTCCCGCTTCCGCCTGCGTATCTTCCTGCGCAACCTGGGCAACTTCGCCACGCTCTTCGTGGGTATTGCATTTGCGTCGCTGCTGATGCTTTTTGGCCTGGCGATTCTGCCCACGATGACGCACTACGCGGACAACCTGAAGACGAGCCTGGTCGCCGAGCACCAGTACACGCTCAAGGCGCCGCTGGAGCTCGAGGGCACCGCCGAGGAGCGTGAGCAGTGGTCAGCACTCGAGCGCTTGCAGTCGGTTGACGGCGCGCTCCTCACCGCCGCCCAGGATGCCGATGACGAGCTTGACGACGCGGCCGATGCGGCGCAGGCGGCAGCCGATGCTGCGACCGCATCTCCGTCTGCCGAGAGCCTGACCGCAGCGCAGGACGCGCTTGCCAAGGTCCAGGACAAGAAAGATGCGCTCTACGCGCGCCTTGACGATCTTGCCGATGCCCTCGGCTGCGACCGTGACGAGGCTATCGACCTGATCGACAAGGCCTCTAAGATCGACACTGACAACGACGATATCCACCCGGTCAATACGACCGACAACGGCGCGGGCGCAATCGCGCAGGCCGAGAAATACGCCGTTTACCAGCTGCAATACGACCGCGGCGACGGAAATGGGCAGGAGACGATTTCCGTCTACGGCATCTCGCCCGATTCGCGCTATTGGAAAGACCTCAACGTCGGTGATGGACGCGTCGTCTTTGGCGGCGGTCTGCTCGATAAGTTTGGCTGGAGCAAGGGCCAGAAGGTCACGCTCGGCGACAAGTACGAGGGCGAGCATTATTCCCTTGAGTACGCGGGCAAGGACTGTGCCTGGGGCTCCAAGTCGGACATGAATATCTATATGAGTATCGACGACTTTAACGAGCTGTTCGACAACGACGCCGCCTACTTTAACGGCTATGTGAGCGACGAGAAGCTCGATCTCGATGCTCGTTACTTTGCCGGCGACACCACGCCCGACGACATGCGCGCCGTGGGCGACCAGTTTATCGGCATGATGAGCAAAATGATCGGAATGATGGTTGGGCTCGCGGTGTTTATCTTCCTGCTGTTTATGTGCCTGCTGACCAAGGCTGTGATCGACCACAGCGCCCGGTCGATCAGCTACATGAAAGTCTTTGGCTATCGCGATAGCGAGATCTCGCATCTGTACATTCGCTCGATCACGCTGTGCGTGGTGGCGTCGCTCGTGCTGAGTCTGCCGGTCATTATCGGCTCGCTCACGGCCATCTTCCGCTCGATGCTGCTCGCCTACAACGGCAATATCGAGATCTACGTGCCCGCTTGGTCCATGGTTGCATGCGTCGGCATTGGCTTTGCGACCTACCTGGTCGTGGCGCTGCTACACACGCGTTCTATCACGCGCGTGAGCCTGGCCGAGGCCCTCAAAGTCCAAGAGTAGTCGTTTAAGAACGTCCCCAACGACTCGGTTTCGCGCTTGACTTTGACCCTACTTCAGCGGGTACCATCCTCTTATGTCTGTAACGCCATATAGACCGAGGGGATAGATCTATGACCGCAACCGCACCCGCAGCACCGGCAAAGGTGTACTTTACCAACCTGCGCACGCATGCTCGCGAGAGCCAGCTCGACAAGCTCAAGCGCCTCATCCGTCACGCCGGTATCGAGCAGATCGACTTTGAGAACAAGTTCGTCGCCATCAAGATTCACTTTGGCGAGCTGGGCAATCTGAGCTTTTTGCGCCCCAACTACGCTCGCGCCGTCGCGGATGTCGTGAAGGAGCTGGGAGGCAAGCCCTTCCTCACCGACTGCAATACGCTCTATGTGGGTAGCCGCAAAAACGCGCTCGAGCACATCGATACCGCCTACCAGAACGGTTTTACCCCGTATGCCACGGGCTGCCAGATCATCATCGCCGACGGCCTCAAGGGCACCGACGAGGCGCTCGTCCCGGTCGAGGGCGGCGAGTACGTGCGCGAGGCCAAGATCGGTCAGGCTCTCATGGACGCCGATATCGTGATCAGCCTCACCCACTTTAAGGGCCATGAGCAGGCCGGCTTTGGCGGCGCCATGAAGAACCTGGGCATGGGAGGCGGCAGCCGTGCCGGCAAGATGGAGCAGCATGCCGCCGGCAAGCCGAACGTCGCGACCGAGCACTGTGTTGGCTGCCGTGCCTGCGAAAAGGTCTGTGCGCACAACGCTATCTCGTTTGACGACACCCGCGAGCGCGAGCTTGCCAACGGTAACACCCGCACGGTCCACGTGGCCGCCATCGACCACGATCGCTGCGTGGGTTGCGGCCGCTGCATCGGCGTGTGCAACCAGGACGCCATCAAGCCCGGCTATGACGCCGCGGCCGACGTGCTCAACTGTAAGATCGCCGAGTACACCAAGGCCGTCGTCGACGGCCGCCCGAGCTTCCACATTTCGCTCGCCATGGACATTAGCCCCAACTGCGACTGCCATCCCGAAAACGACACGCCCATCGTCAACGATATCGGCATGTTCGCGAGCTTCGACCCGGTCGCCATCGACCAGGCCTGCGCCGACGCCGTCATGGCATCCGAGCTGCTGCCCAACACCGAGCTCACCGATAGCGCGGCCAAGATGGAGCACAACCACGAGCATCTGGAGGGCGATCAGGCCAAGGACCCCTTCTGCATCACGCATCCCGACACCGACTGGCGCACCTGCATCGCGCACGCCGAGAAGATCGGCCTGGGCACGAGCAAGTACGAGCTCATCGAGGTCAAATAGCGCCTATCTATTGGACAAAACAAGCGCCTTTGTAGCGTTAGTTGAGCAAAAGCCGCCCGTGAGCACAGCGCTCGCGGGCGGCTTTCCGGAAGTATGCGGCAAATTTCGAGACCGCCGAACACACGACATTTTTTGGCAACAAAACCCCTGATAAATTGTTGGTAAAACTGTGGTCTGGTCGGCAGTTCCAGATTTTGCCGCATACTTCCGAAAATAGGGGGTCAGATAAAGCCTCAGACGTTGCTATTCGCCTAAAAATACTCGTCGAGGAAGTTGTTGACTGTGTTCCAGTAGAGCTCGGGGTCAACTTGCGCACTCTTGGCGTGGGTGGCGCCATGGATGGTGAGCTTTTGCTTGACCTTGCTGGCGCACGCGTCGTAGTTTTGGTCGAGCATGCTGTACGGCACAAAGGTGTCCTGGTCGCCGTGGATAAACAGCATGGGAACCGTCGCGTGTTTGAGTTGCTCCACACTGCTCGCCTTATGAAAGTCGTAGCCCGCGCGCACGTTGCACACCAAGTTTGCTACATCGAGCAAGGGAAAGCTGGGCAGGCCGAACACGTCCTTGAGTTGCAGGGAAAACTCGTCCCAAACACTCGTATAACCACAGTCCTCGATAATGCATTTTACGTTTGCGGGTAGAGATTCCCCCGCGACGTTCATGGCAGTTGCTGCACCCATCGACTCGCCAAAGACCAGGATGCGCGCCTCGGGGTCGGCCGCAACGATCCGCCCAATCCATGCAACGATATCGAGCCGCTCGGGCCAGCCCATGCCGATATAGTCGCCGCCGGAGCGCTCGTGGGCGCGGGCGGCAGGCGCGAGCACGTTCATGCCGCGGTCGTGGAATCGCTTGACGTATCGGGCCATGCCGATGGGCTCGTTGGTATATCCATGCAGGCAGACGGCGTAATCGTGGGTGTTCTCCGAGGCGGCAAAAAACCAAGCGGCGAGCTCGGTTCCGTCATCTGCGGTGAGGCTGCTGCTCTTGCGGTTTTCTTTAAACCATGCCCGCGCCTCGGTGTCCTCGGCATCCGGCTGCTCGCCTTCTTTGTCGTTCTTGCTATCCTGCATCATCTTCATGGTGTACGGCGCTTGGGGATTCAGCGCGAAGTCAAACAGAAAGTTGCCGGCAAATCCGAGCAGCACAACGACAACCACCAGTGCAACGATGCCGGCCATCTTGAGCTTTCGATGGGAACGTGCGTTTTGAGCCATGCGGTATTCTCCTATAAGATGTTAATACGTCAACATTTAATGCAAGCGCATTATGGACGTTCGCCGTTGATGCGTCAACAGGCAAAGAATGGGTAAACAAAGGGTCACGTATGGTGCAAATTTCGCACGTACCTAGACGCTTTGATATAGTGTTGAGAACTCTTTACGTTGGAGGATGTAACCGGCATGTCCGATTCGAGCGACAGTTCTAAGCCGCGACCCAAGACCGCGGCCGTTCCACACTACACGGTGGGCGAGGAGATCATGAACTCCGTCACCCATGGTGTCGGCTGCCTGCTGGGTATCGCGGGCCTGGTACTCCTGATCGTATTTGCTGCCCTGCGCGGCGGAGGCCCGGCCCACATGGCCGCGGCGATTGTCTATGGTGTCAGCATTATCCTCGAATACCTTGCCTCCACGCTCTACCATGCGATTCAGCCCGCTCGCGCCAAGCGCGTGTTTCGCATTATCGACCACAGCTGCATCTACCTGCTCATAGCCGGCAGCTATACGCCGTTTTGTCTCATCACGCTCGCAAACGACGGCGGTCCTATGCTGTTCTTTGCCGTATGGGCCATCGCCATTATCGGCATCGCCCTCGAGTGCTTTATGCGCGAGCGTCAACCGCACTGGGTAAGTGGCCTGGTCTACCTGCTGATGGGCTGGCTCGTTGTCTTTAAGCTGCCCGAACTTGTGGCACTGCTCAACCCCGTGGCGCTTGCCCTGCTCGCCGTCGGCGGCGTGTGCTACACCGCGGGCGTGCCGTTCTATATCGCCAAAAACGTGCGCTATCTGCACAGCGTGTTTCACCTGTGGGTGCTCGCCGGCAGCATCTTCCAGTTCATGGCGGTGATCCTCTTCGTAATCTAGCGACCACGCCAGCGCCCGTGCCCCCGCTCGGTCGCCAGCGCAATTGCCCTATCCGCCATCAACGTTTTACCCTAACGTCCCGAATCTTGGAGGTTCGAGAAACTCCCGATGGACATAACCATCTCCCTTATCACCACCCTCGTTTTGACCCTCATCAACGGCTACTTCTCCATGTCCGAGATGGCGCTCACCACGGCTAAGCGCGCCGTGTTGGAGCACGATGCCGAGGAAGGCGACAAGCGCGCCGAGCGCGCCATCAAGCTGGCCGCCGACTCCGACCAGCTGCTCGCCACCATCCAGGTCGCCATCACGCTCGTGGGCTTCGCCTCGTCCGCCGTCGCCTCGACGAGCCTGTCCGACCCGCTTGCCACGTGGCTCATGAGCTTTGGCATCGCGCCGCTTTCCGCCATCGCGCGCGGCCTGGCGCCGGTCATCATCACCGTCGCCGTCGCCTTCGTGTCCATCGTGGTTGGCGAGCTTGTGCCCAAGCGCATCGGCCTGGCTAATGCCGAAGGCGTATCCAAGCAGGTCGTGGGACCGCTCTCCGTGTTCCAAAAGATCGCCCGCCCGCTCGTGTGGCTGACCGGTGCCTGCTCCGACGGCCTGGCCCGCATCCTGCGCATCAAGAGCGCCGACGACCGCCAAAACGTCTCGGAGGAAGAGATCAAATACATGGTCTCGGAGCAGGACGATCTGCTCGACGAGGAAAAGCGCATGATCCACGAGATCTTCGACCTGGGAGACACCGTTGCCCGCGAGGTCATGGTGCCGCGCGTGGACACCACCATGTGCGAGGACGACGAAACGGTCGCCGACGTGCTGTCCGCCATGCGCCAGACCGGCTTTAGCCGCATCCCCGTCTATCACGAGGATCCCGACAACGTCGCCGGCATCGCGCACATCAAGGACCTGATCCAGCCTTCGCTCGACGGCAAGGGCGACCAGACCATCGCCGACTTTTTGCGCGACGCCACCTTTGTGCCCGACACCAAGGACATCCTGCCGCTGCTGTCCGAGATGCAGACCTCGCACGACCAGATCGTAGTGGTCGTGGACGAGTACGGTGGCACGGCCGGCATCATCACCATCGAGGACATCGTCGAGGAGATCGTGGGTGAGATCGAGGACGAGTTCGACCCCGACAACAAGTACCTCACGCGCCTTTCGCGCCGCGAGTGGCTCGTCGATGGGCGTTTTTCGTGCGATGACGCGATTGAGCTTGGTTGGCCGCTCGAGGAAAGCGATGATTATGAGACCATCGCCGGCTGGATTTTGGAGCTTTGCGACTCGGTGCCCGACATCGGAGAGGTGTTTGAGGTTGCGGGGTACAAGTTTAAGGTGCAGTCGATGCGTGGCCAGCGCATCTCGCTCATTCGCGTGATCGCTCCGGCCGAAACCGATAAGAAGGATTCCGAGCCCTCGACAGACGAGCCGACGGCGTCTGGTGCGGGCTCTGCGGACCCGCACGACGGCGACGAGTAGGGTAAGGAAGAGTAGGGGAGAGTTATGGCAGGCCTGTTCAACATCCTTAAGGTCACCGTCAGCGAGGACAAGATTTGCGCGCATGTGCTGGTGAACCCCGGCATGCCGCTCATGACCTCGGAGGACATCGAGGCCACGGCGCGCGTGTACTACCTGGTGCCCGCGATTGCCAAGCACCTGTGCCTGGGCGATTCGGGTCGCGAGTTCCAGGATTGCATGGGCCAGACCGAGCTTTGCCACCTACTGGAGCATGTGACGGTCGAGCTCATGAACGAGACCGGTCTTGCCGGCAGCATCTCGTGCGGTCGCACGCGCGTGAGCGAGCATGACGAGCGCGTCTTTGAGGTTGAGCTTTCGTGCCCCGATGATGCGCTGGCCATTGGCGCGCTGTCTTCGGCCACCTTTATGATGGACTGGGCGTACCTGCACGCCGACCAGCCGGCCCCCGACGTGGAAGGCACGGTCGCTGGCCTGCGCAACCTGGTGCTGGGCATGCGCGCCGAGGCCGAGGGCAAGGACCCGCACGAGGCCGTTGCCGCTGCGAACGGCGAAGATGCTGCCGAGGACGAGGGCGCTGACGAGGGCGATGTGCCGGTCGACGCCGAGCTCGTTGCCGATGCGACCGCCGAGCCCGTTCCCGCCGAGCCCCAGGGCGTCCCCAACTTTGACGATGAGCCCCAGGTGGCGATTGATACCGAGGGCGCGGTTGCCGAGAACCACGAGGCCTCCGCTGCCGTCTTTGGCGGTGCGGCGACGGTTCCGGCAGGGCCTGCGCATGAGGGCGGCCTGCCGCTCGTGGACGGCGCCGGCGAGGACCCGGGTGCCACGGTGGCCATGCCGGCTATGCCCCAGGAGTAGGCCTACGCGTTTATCACCATCACGTACCTGCGCCTTTGCCGTACGCAGATGAGCGGAGCGGCAAGTGATGCGCTGCGGGTATAATGGACAACATTCAAACGGTGGGCACCGACGTGCCCGCAGGAGAGGAATGATCATGGGTAAGACTTTCAGCTTTGTCTCCGGCGCACTTTTTGGTGCCGCTGCCGGCGCTATTGTCGGCGTTGCTCTGGCCCCGCGCTCGGGCGCCGAGACCCGCGCCATGGCTGCCGATATCGCCAACGACGCCTGGGACAATATGCGCGACACCTACGAGCACAGCGCCGAGGAGGCCCGTGCTGCGGTGAATGACTTTGGCCCGATGGTCGACGCCAAGACCGACGACCTGCGCGCCAAGGTCGACCTGGCCCGCGAGCGCATGGACCAGCTGCGCGAGCAGCTCAACGACGCCATTTCGGGCGGCAACGTGACGCCTGCCGCCGACGTCGTGGTCGAGAACGCCGTCGAGGCTGATACCGAGGCTGCGGAGCCCTCGACCGAGGCATAATGCGCGCCGGGGATTTTGTCGGCGCCAAGATCTATCGCAAGCCCACCGAGGACAAGCGCACCAAAAAGGACGGCACGCCGCGCAGCCCTAAAAAGCTCGGAAAGATTCACTTTCCGGTCTTTACCCCGGGCGGTACGCGCGTGGTCGGCTTTATGGTCCGCCAGTCCGATATCGCGGGCATGATCGAGCGCCCCGATCGATTCGTAGCGCTCGACGCCATTGGTGTCTACGAGGGCGCCATTGCGGTCGATGACGTCAAGGACACGTACGATGCCGCCGCCGCTAAGCGCCTCGACATCAACCTGGACGATTGCATCATCTGGGTCGGTATGGACGTGCGCACGGAATCGGGCGACGTCGTGGGCTATTGCTCGGATGTGGAGTTCAAGCCACGCTCGGGCATCGTGCAGGCATTCTATGTGGCCGCCGGTGCTGCTTCGAGTGTTTTGGTCGGTGACACGCAGGTGCCGCCGACGATGCTGCGCGGTTATGCGGACGGCGCAATGATCGTTTCGGACGAGGTCAAGTCGCTCGGGTATTCGGGCGGTGCGGCTGCCAAGGCCGCCGAGGCCAGCGTCGTGGTGGGCGACAAGGTCAAAAAGGGCGCCAAGGTGCTCGACGACAAGGGATCGGTTGCCGTGGACAAGGGCAGTCGCGCACTGGGCAAGCAGCTCGGCAAGACGCGCGGCATGTTCAAGGCCTTTAAGGACGAATACCAAAAGGCGAGCGGAGGCTCGTCAAAAGCTACAAAATAGCGACGTACCAAATGATGGGAGGCAAGCCGGAGACCTGTTGCTCCGGCTTGCTGTGTTTATGGGGGAGGGCACATGCGCCAAAACGGATCCAACTTAAACGGGCGTTCGGGTGCGCGTCCGACGGCGCGCCGCGACCTGGGGCAGCTGCCCAGCGGTCAGCGCAAGCGTCACCGTAAGCCCGGCGCGATGTATCTCAACCATAGCCGCGGCTTTAGCGACCGCAGTGCGCGCATCGGCAACAGCCGTACGCCCCGTCGTTCGTCTCGCCTGCCCTATGCGCTCATTGCCGTGGGTTGCGCGCTCGTGCTGTTTATCGCTGCCGTCGTGGGCTACGTCAACCGCAGTGTGGACGTGGAGCTCAACGGCCAGAAGACCGCGGTGCGTGTGGGCTCTACGCTGCAGAATCTCATCGACGACCAGGAGTTGACTGACACCTACGACGCAGGCGACCTGCTGGCCGTCGATGACAGCGTGCTCAAGCGCCATGGGGGCGAAAAGCTGTCGGTGAAGGTCGACGGCAAGCGCGTGAAGCAGGGCAAATGGGATAGCCGCGAACTCGAGGGCGGCGAGAAGGTGACGGTCAAGGATGGCCGTAACACTTACGAGAAGCACGAGGTTCAGGCTACGGTTATCGAGCCCAAGCTCAAGGTCGAGGGCACGGGCGCTATCGAGTATGTGCAGACATGGGGTGTCCAGGGCCGATCCGAGGTGTGGGTTGGTGAGCAGTCAGGCAAGACGCAAGACCGCGGCGAGGTTGTGCCCGCCACCGATTGCGTTGTTGCGTGCGCCAGCGTGGCGCCCAAGGGCAACAAAAAGTACGTGGCACTGACGTTTGACGAGGGTCCGAGCGGCGCCACCAAACAGATCTTGCAGGTGCTCAAGGAAAAGGGCGTCACCGCGACGTTCTTCCTTTCGGGCGATGCGGCCGAGGCCTCGCCTGCCACGGCCAAGGCGATTGTCGACGCCGGGTGCGAGATCGGATCCAACAGCTACAGCGACGATTCGCTCAAGGGTCAGGACCGTGAGGCGGTACGCGAACAGATCACGAAAGGCACCGATGCGATTAAGTCGGCGACCGGCGTGAAGACGATGCTGCTGCGTGCTCCCTACGCTGCCTTTGACGAACAAAACTGGATTGATGCGATGGACCTGGTCTCCGCCGTGGTCTCGTGGAATATTGACTCGGGCGACTGGCTGCTAAACGGTGCCGACGAGCAGGTCTCGACGGTGCTCGATTCGGTGACGCCGGGCAATATCGTGCTGCTCACCGATAGAGACGAATGCGCCGAGCAGACGCTCGAGGCGCTGCCGCAGATTATCGACGGCCTCATTGCCGACGGCTACAAGATCGTGACGCTCAGCGACCTGGTCAAGACGGACACGTCGCTGAGCAAAAAGCTCACCTCGCTGACGAAGGTCACCATGCCCAAGGACGCCGTGTTCCCCCAACTTGCCGAGGACGACGACACCACAGAGTAGTCATTGGGTAGTCGTTTAAGAACGTCCCCAACGGCTATGTCACGGATGCGTCAGCGTTTGGTATGCCTGCAATGTGCAGCGCATAAATTCGATGCCGCAGGGCGATGCTGATGCTATAGTTACTGCGGTTAATGAGGGTCAAGAGAAAGGTTACAGGTGAAATCCAAACCTCGACCATACAGTCGATGACCCCGTGCAGGTGCTTTTTGCGCATGCACGGGGTGTAAGCGTCGAGCGGCGTGCCGCCCGCGCATGCGTATACATATCCAGAAGCCCCCGGACGCCGCACGCGCGGCCGCGTCCGGGGGAATAATGATGGGGAGCACCATTGAATTATCTGAGTGAGATGCTCAAATTGCCGGTCTTGGACGTCGACGGCGAAAAGCTCGGCGTGGTCAACGATTTTGGCATTGCTACCGGCGAAGTTTTTCCGCACGTGACGTCGCTCGCGTTCCGCGGCCCCGGCAAGACGCCGTTTATGATCAGCTGGCGCAAATGGGTCGATCGTATCGACGAGACGGGTGTACACCTTAAGACGTCGGCCACCGAAATCCGTTTTTCGTACCTGCAGCCGACCGAACTCTTGCTTGCCCGCGACGTGCTCAACAAGCAGATCGTCGACACGCAGGGCATGAAGGTCGTGCGTGTAAACGACATCAAGTTTTCCATGTCGGGCGAAAATCAGCTGCGTCTGCTGGGCGCCGAGGTCGGTGCCCGCGGTCTGCTACGCGCCATCAGCCCCGCGCTCGAGCATATCGTCGAAGGCTTTATGAAGCACCTGGGCAAGCCGCTCAGTGAGGACATCATCGCTTGGTCCTACATGGACCTGCTCGACCGCTCGACCAAGAACATTCAACTCTCGGTGTCGCACAAGACGCTTGGCGAGCTGCATCCTGCCGACATCGCCGACATTATCGAGCAGCTCGACCCGCGCCTACGTGCGCAGGTGTTTGCGCAGCTCGATACTGCCCAGGCCGCCGAGGCCATCTCGGAGTTCGATGACGACGAGCTCATGACCGAGATGCTCGAGGGCCTGTCCGACACGGACGCATCGTCGATGCTGGCCATGATGGACCCGGACGATGCAGCTGACCTGATCGACGAGCTCGATTACGAGAAGGCCGAGAAGCTCCTGCGCCTGATGGGCGTCAAGGAGGAGAAGGCGATTCGTAACCTGCTGGGGTATGAGGACAACACCGCCGGCCGCATCATGACCTCGGAGTTTGTCTCCCTGCCCGCCACGGCAACGGTCGGTGACGCCATCGAGGCGATTCGCGAGCTCGACGAGGACTTCGAGAGCGTCTACTACGTCTATACCAAGGATCCGAGCGGCATGCTGACCGGCGTGCTTTCGCTGCGCACGCTGATCGTAGCCGACCGCGACGCCACGCTGGGTCAGCTGGCCTATCGCGACCTGGTCTACGTGTCGCCCGACGAGGACCAGGAAGACGTAACGGACGAGATGACCAAGTACGACCTGGTTGCCATCCCTGTCTGCGACGAGAACCGTCATATCCTGGGTATCGTAACCTTCGACGACGCCATGGACGTTATCGCCGAGGAACATCAGGAGGACCTGCAGATCGCCGGTGTCGGATCGGGTGATAGCGCGTCGGACGACTCGACGAACGTGCTCAGCTGGTTCGTGCATCGCCAGTACTGGGTTGTTGTATGGGGCATTGCGTCGTGCATCATGGCGACCGTGCTGGGAACGGCGCTCGGCTCCGCGCATCTGGTGGTGTTCCCCATGTGCGCCATGCCGCTCGTACTGCTGGCGGCCTCGCGCATGGTGTCGTTCGTCAAGAACTACTTCCTGGAGTATGACGGTCACGACGACGAGCCCAAGCCGTATCTGGGGTTCTTCTTCCAGAGTACGGGCATGGGCCTGATTCTGTCACTCGTGACCTACCTGTGCGCTCAGCTGGTGCGCACCGCCGCGTTCCCCGATGCGCCCATGTTTGAGGAGCAACTCTTTACGGGGTGCTTTAATATCGCTGCCATCATTTGCCTGGTTGGCAACATGAGCGCCGTGATTTACCTGATGGTGCTGTTCTGGCGTGACGAGCATGACCTCAACACGTCGGGCACCGCCATGAACGTTATTGCCGTCATGATCTCGTGCGTAGCGTACTGCGCCGCTGCGGTGCTGCTCACCATGTCGGTCATGGGTTAGGTGGTCGCGTGCAAAATACCAAGCAAAAGTCGGGCACCAAGCAAAAGTTGACCATCGCGGCCATCTTTGGCGCTATGGGTCCCGGTCTGCTGGCGGCGCTTTCGGGCAATGACGCCGGCGGCATTGCAACGTATTCCAGCGCGGGCGCCAGCTATGGCTATAAGATGCTCTGGATGCTTCCCGTCATGACCGTGCTGCTCATCGTGACGCAGGAGACCGCGGCGCGCTGCGGCTGCGTCACGGGCAAGGGCCTGGCATCGCTCATTCGCGAGCGCTTTGGCGTGCGCAAGAGTGTACTTGCTATGGCGGCGCTGTTGATCGCCAACACGGCTGTGACCATTTCGGAGTTTGCGGGCATCGCCAGCGGCCTTGCTCTCTTTGGCGTGCCGGCGAGCATCTCGGTGCCGTTGGTGGCGCTGCTGGTGTGGATGCTTACCATGTCGGGTAGTTTCCAGCGCATCGAGAAGATTCTGTTGCTGGTGAGCTGTGTATTCGTGACTTATATTGTCGCCGCGTTTATGGCTGGCCCCAACTGGGGTGAGGTCGCGGTCGACCTGGTCGTGCCTAACATTCAAAATGACCCCAGCTACGTGTCGCTCGTGGTCGCAACAATCGGTACCACCATCGCGCCGTGGATGATTTTCTTGGCGCAGAACAACGTGGTCGATAAGAACGCGGGCGAGGACGATATCGTGCTGCAGCGCATCGATACCGTGAGCGGCTCGCTTGCCGCCGATGTCATTGCCGGCTTCATTATCATCACGACCGGTACGGTGCTGTTCCCGGCGGGTATTCAGATTAGCGATGCCGCCGATGCCGCTCGCGCGCTGGAGCCTATTGCGGGTCAGTGGTCCACGGTGCTGTTTGCCTCGGGCCTGGTCGCGGCGAGCTTCTTGGCCGCCTGCGTGCTGCCGGGCGTCACGTCGAGCGCTATCTGCGAGGCATTTGGCTGGGAGCGCGGTGCCGACCGCAGCTGGGACGAGGCCCCGGTCTATCGCGGCATCATTACGGCCATCATTGGCATCTCTGCCGTGCTGGTGCTTATGCCCGGCGTCGATCTGTTCCAGATTATGATGACCTCGCAGGTCATCAATGGCGTGCTACTGCCCGTGGTTCTGGTGTTCCAGGTGGTTATTGCCGCTGACCGTCACATTATGGGCACTAACCGCAACGGCCGCGTGTGGAATGTGCTCACTTGGGCGACTATCGGTGTGATTACGGTGCTCACGGTCGTCATGTTTGTTCTGCAGGCGATGGGTTACAGCGCTTAGCGCCTCTTTTGGACTCCAAACAGGCCGCAGCGATGGGCTGCGGCCTGTTTTTGTCTGCTATAGGGTGTTAGTTATATGGCAGTGGGCAAAAAATGCCAAATATGAGTACTGTTGCTAAGTGAATAGCATTTACATTCAAGAAGATAATAAACATAACCTATAGTATGTTCATTAAAATTGGCTCCAATACGCCTTAAACCAGTCAGGTTGGCTGTCTTAGGGGGTTGTAGGGTTCGCTCGGACGTCATTTTGGGTGGTTTTGCCTGCTACTAAAATGGTAACAGTACTCATATTTGCCCTTTTTTGCCCACAGACCTTTGAGGGTGCGGCGAAAAGGGCTTGTTTTGATTGTTTGGGGCAGGCGCGAGGCGCGGAAACGATGTCTGGAGCGACGGAGCGGCCTGGAATTCATCCGTAGAGGTCTTCATTGGCTGCGCCAGGAGTGTCCCTAGGTACCGGCACATAAGGAACGTCCCTAACTGCCGGAGGGGGTGTCTGCCGTGGCAGACACCCCCTCCGGATGTGGGAAGTTTGCGCTGCAGGTTACTTGTCGGTGCCCAGCTTGTGCGGTTTGAGAGCGAGCGCATTGACGAGCGCGTCGGTGGCAGACTTGACGGCTGCTGGCTGCGGATCGTTGACGTGATCCTCGGGGTGTACGGGCAGGTCCTTCTTGACTGCATCGTGGATCAAGTTGAGGTACTCAGTCACGCCAGTGGTCGATAGGTGCGTGCCATCGCCATCGAACAGGTCGTTGCGGTTGGCACTGTATCCGTACCAGTCGATAACGCGTACGTTCTTGTAGCGCGTAGCGGCGTTGGCAATGGCCTGGTTGGTAGAGCCAACCCACGGCTGCGGGCTGCGCGTGTTCACAAACACCACAATACGCTT
>JAXJLC010000076.1:0-10101 GCA_036297365.1 Collinsella sp. | reverse complement strand
GTGCTCACCTTTGACCATGTCGAGTTTTCTTACCCCCATGGAGGCGCCGCCGTCCACGACCTCAACTTGACGCTCTACCCCGGCGAGCTCGTGGGCATTGTCGGCCAAAACGGAGCCGGCAAAACCACGCTCACCAAACTGCTCACGGGTTTGCTCAAGCCCGCATCGGGCAGCGTACGCGTTACGGGCTTGGACACGGCATCGGTTCCCACGAGCCGCATCGCACACGAAGTGGCAACGCTTTTCCAGAACCCCGACCGCCAAATCTGCAAAGACACCGTGCTCGACGAGGTCGCCTTTGGTCTAGAACTTGCCGGCATCGACCGCGCCGAAGCCCTGCGTCGCGCCCAGCTGGTCATCGACCGCTTTGGTCTGCCCGCCGACGAGGCACCGTTCTCGCTGTCACGCGGCCAGCGCCAGATGGTGGCGCTGGCATCCGTTGTAGTGGTCGAGCCCAAGATCGTGGTGCTCGACGAACCCACGAGCGGCCTGGACTACCGCGAGTGCATGACCGTGATGGAAACGGTGCGCACCATGGCCGAGCGCGGTTGCGCCATTATCATGGTCTGTCACGACATGGAAGTCGTTTCCGACTTTGCCGAGCGCATCGTGGTGATGGCCAACGGTCGCATCCTCGACCGCGGCCGCACGCACGAGCTGTTCTCGAACATCGAGCTCATGCAGCGTGCCTACGTTGAGCCGCCCCAGGTCATCGAACTCTCGCGCCGTCTGGCATCCATCGTCTCGCCCGCCTTTACACAGGTGAGTGAGGTCACTGATATCGTTCGCATTACCGAGGAGATGGTCCGCCGTGGTTAACGTCATCGACTACATGCCGGGTGACACGTTGCTACACCGCCTGAACCCCGTCATCAAACTGGGCCTCGCCGCCGCCATCATCATCGGTATCTTCTTGTCCGACACCTATGTGGCACTGCTGGGCTTTCTGGCGCTCACGCTCGCGCTGGGAGCCTACGCCGGCGTCGTCGACCGCCTGCTCGCGCTGCTCAAGCTACTGATTCCACTCGCGCTCATCATGCTGGTGCTGCAGCTGGCTTTTATGCGCGATGGCAACGTGGTGTGGAGCTTTGTCACCGATGAAGGCCTCATCACCGGAACAAAGGCCTGTCTGCGTCTGCTGGGCGTGGCGCTACCGCTTATTCTGATGCTCATGGTGACCAAGCTCAACGACCTTGCCAACGCCTGCGTCGAGGTGCTGCACGTTCCGTATCGTTACGCCTTCACCTTTACCACGGCGCTGCGCTTTGTGCCAGTGTTTGGCCAGGAGATGAACGCCATCATGGAGGCGCAGACCGCACGCGGCATCGAGTATGACACCAAGAACCCCATCAAGAAGCTCAAGCTCATGCTGCCGCTGTGCGTGCCGCTACTGATCTCGAGCGTGGGTAAAACCGATGCCACGGCCCTGGCAGCCGAGCAGCGCGGCTTCTACCTGCGCACGCGCGCGAGCTCGTACAAGCGCTACCCCATCAAGGGCCTGGACATTGCCATACTTATTGTCAGCATTGCCCTCATCGTCCTCGGCTTCCTGTTTTAACCCATCGCCCCCGGCAACCGACAAATGCAAAAGGCCCCGGCTCGCATCAAACGAGCCGAGGCCTTACTGTTTTCCCAGATAAAACCTACCAAAATAAACCTGTCCCTTTTTTGGCAGGTCGAGGGCTACAGGCGGTAGGGGGCGCCGCTGCGGATGATGGATTCGCGCACCAGGACGTCCATGGCGTCAAGGGTAATCTCGGGCATCTCCCGGTACTTTTGCAGCACCGAGAGCTCGGTGCAGGCCAGAATGACGCGGTCGCAGCCGCTGCGGGCGAACTCCCACATCACGCGGTCAAACTTGTCCATATCGGGCTCGCGTCCGGCCTTCACGTCATCATAAATCAGCGACATCACGTCGGCCTGGCGCTTCTCGCTGGGATAGACGACCTCGACGCCCGCGGCCTCGCACTCGCGCCCATAGACGCCTGCACCCACGGTGCCGTCAGTGCCCATGATGCCGATCTTGCGCACCGGCTCGGACGGCATGCTCAGGTTGGGATCGAACTCGCACTCCCCCATCACCGCGCCCGCCAGGGCATAGCGCACCGACTCACGCGGCATGTGGATAATCGGCACCTTGGTAAACGACTGAATCTGGTCGTAGAAGTAGTGCGATGTGTTGCAGGGAATGGCAATGTGCGCGCAGCCCAGTGTCTCGAGCGCCTGTGCGCACTCCTTCATGGTCGCCAGCAGCTCGGCATGCTCGCCGGTCTTGATGGCCAGCGTACGGTCGGGCATGGTCGACTTGGAAAGCACCACCATGTCGATATGCTCCTGATCATAGGCAGCAGCCGTATGACGCACGACCTGGTCGTAGTAATACGACGTGGCCTCAGCGCCCATGCCGCCGATAACTCCCAGCTTTTCCATCGCCGCCTCCTTGGTGACGCCCATGCAATTGCTCGTATCATGCCCGCGCCCGTCCGATGCAAACCGGGCGGGCGCCGCGCTCATCTACTTGTAATACGTCTTGAACAGCTTAAAGTGACGCAGCTTGGTGTGCCACATGCGCAACCAGCGGTTAAAGACAAAATCGCCCTTCATAAACGAAGGATCGGCAGCCTTGCCCTCCTTGGCCAGACGATGCGCCTTCGCACGCAGCTCGGGGTCCTTGACATACTTGTCAACGACACCCATGGGGACGACCATCCACAGAGCCTCGTCCTGCGCCGTCACAAATTCCGGCTCAAACGGACGGTTATAGACGTACTCATCCACCACGTACTTGGCAACGTTAAAGCCGCTGTTGGTGACGTAGTAGTTACTGCGGCCCTGACGCGTGTTGAAGTCGAAGAACTTAAACGAACCATCGCGTTGGTCGTACTTGACGTCGAAGTTGGAGAAGCCCGTGAACTTAAGGTCCTCAAGCAGCTTGCGCACGCCACCCATGAGCTCGTCGTTGGGCTCGGTGATGATGCAGGCGTGGTTGCCGACACCATGGGGCTGATGCTCCTCGAGCAGCACGTGACCCAGGCACATCATGCGAACCTTGCCGTTGCGGTCGGAATAACTGGTAAGCACGCGCATGTACTCGTCGTTGCCGGGCACGCGGTCCTGCAAGATGAGGTCATCGGTGTAGCCACTGGCGTACACATCGCGAATGACCTGCTCCAGCTCGGCGCGATCGGCAATCTCGTAGGCCTTCTTCTGGCCCTCGAACTCGTGCTCCCACCACATGATGCCGTCAGAGGGCTTCAGAATCATCGGGAAGGGAAAGTCGATCTGGTCGAGCACCTCGGCGGAAGCCTCGCCCTGGGCGTTGAGCATCGCCATGGTAAAGGTAAACGTGTGCGGATAGGGCACACCGTGCTTCTCGCACAGCTCGTAGAAGATCTCCTTCTTCTGGCACTGCTCGAGCATGCTGTAGGGCGCATAGGGCGCGATGACGTTGGAGGCAAGCTGGCCGGCATCCTGAGCCTGTGCGGCAAGCGCGACGTAGTTATCGCCGCAGCCCATGAGGATAATCTTCCTATCGGGATTGGCCTGTGCAATGCCGTTGACGGTCTCGATCATGACCGGCATAGTGTCGATATCCACATTGGGCGTATAGTCGATAATCTGGCTGCGGTATGCAGGACCCGTCTGATACTTGCCAAAGACCAGGCTCTTGACCTGATACTCCTCGTAGAAGGCGCGCGCCACCGAATAGGCGTTGATATCGCCGCCGAGCAGCACGGGTATAAACTCGCGCTCTGTAAACTGCAATGCCATGGAAACTTCCTATCATCAACTGCCCGTACGATGGGCGGTCTTTATGCAACTGGTTTATTCTAGCGTGCCAAACCGTCGCTTCCCAAAGTTCCACCATATCTATGGCAAGCAGGCGCTTATGATCGAGCCCGCAGGGTTCCGTAACGTTAAAGTTGAACTCTATGGTTTCTTAACAATTCACTATAACTGCAGGTCAAGGCCAAAACCTCAAGTTCAACTTGACCCTTTAGAACCTTTAAGGTTCAAGTTGAAGTCGAAAGCAGTAGTAGAATACCTTTCGAACTATAACCTACGATTGATTGCAGAGGGACTGGATGCAGCATTCGAACCATCGCACCGCAGCGCTCATCGCGTCGAAGCCGGCTCGTATCATCACGAGCGCCGCGCTTGCCGTTACACTGACGGCCGCGCCGATGCTCCCCCCCGTCGCAGCCTATGCCGCCTCGCAGGCAACGCAGGATCAGCTTTCCGCTGCCCAGCAGAAAATCGAAACCGCCACGAGTGCCTACAACGAAGCCCGCACCAAGCTCGAGGATCTGCAGAAGCAAATCGACACTAACGAGGCAAGCATCGAGAAGATCGAAGCCGAACTTCCCGATCAACAGGCCAAGGCGAGCTCCGCCATGCGCGATCTGTATAAGTACCAGAAGGGCACCAACCCCATCGTGAGCTTCCTGGTCAACGCGCAGAGCCTGGGCGAGTTCATCACCACCTGCAAGTACACCAACCAGATCACGAGCTCGAGCGTCGACGAGATCGAAGAGCTCAACAAGATGCAGACCGAGCTCGAGCAGAACAAGACCGAGCTCGAGCAGGCGAAGTCCCAACTCGAGACCGAGCAGAAAACCGCCGAGGACGCACTGGCACAGGCCCAGCAGCTTCGCAGCGAAGCCCAGGCAAAGGCCGAGCAGGAGAATGCCGCAGAGCTGGCCAAGCTCGAGGCCGACAAGGCCGCTGCCGCCGAGAAGCTCTCGGGCGAGGGCGTGAGCGGCAACAACTCCAACAGCCAGGCCAATAACGCCAACACCACTATCGACACCACGGTGAACAACTCCAATACCGGCAACTCCGATTACGACTCGTTTATCAACGAGTGGACGAGTCGCATCGACAACTACCTCGCCGGCTCCCCCATGGCAGGCCAGGGTTACAACTTTGCCGTGGCAGCCTGGAACACCGGTGTTGACCCTCGCTGGTCTCCCGCCATCGCCTGCATCGAGAGCAGCAAGGGCCTCTATTGTGCCGGCTCCTATAACGCCTGGGGCTGGAGCGCCCGCGGCGGCGGCTGGCGGAGCTTTGGTAGCTGGAGCGAGGGCGTCTCTGCCCACGTTGCCTACCTGGGCGCCAACTATGGCTCCACGCTTACCCCGGCAGCCGCCAAAAAGTACTGCCCGCCCACGTGGCAGGACTGGTACAACAAGGTTGCAACCCAGATGAACCGCATCTAAGATCAACGTCAAAGGGCCCCAATTGGGGCCCTTTTTCTTTTACGCGACGGAGGTATCGACGACGCCAGTCGCGTTTGCAATGGCAACAATGATAATCATTACCAACAAGAGCACACCCATAGCCTTGAGCCAGAGCTTTGCAAGCTTTTTACCGCGGTATCTATCGAGTAGCTCAAACCGCCGGCGAAGGCGGCGTTTGTCGAGCATCACAAAATGGATGAGCACTACGAGACCGTCGACGAAGATAAAATACTCAATCGCGAGAAACCACATCGGGTAGTTTTGGTTGGCGCCCGTAGGATGAAAAACGGCAAAATGGCTTCCGGCAAAGAAAACAAGTAGCGAAAGATAGACGAATGCGTTCCAAATGCGCCCAACGGTGTCGGGAATGCGGGAGAGTAAATTCGGGCGCTCAGGCACCAACGGCAATCCGCCCTGAGACTGATCCGTGGGGAGCACGGGCGCAGGGCACACGGCTCGCCGCTCCGGAGGCTCTTGGAAGGAAGCAGCATTCGGCGCGGACGACGGCGTCGGTGCGGACAACGCATAGGATGCACGCGCAGCGTGCCCTAGCGCCTTCGCGCTTGCAAAGCGCTTGTCCGGATCGAGCGCCATCGCCATGCAAATAACATCGGCAAGCGAGGCGGGGATATCATATGCCTCGCATTGCTCGCGCATGTTCCGACCCGGCTTGGGGTCGGCCCCCGTCAGACAAAAGAACAGCAGGGCACCGAGCGCATAGACATCGCTGCGCACGCTCGTCTGGCCAAAACCATACTGCTCGGGCGGCGCATAGGGACGCGTGCCAAACTTAACGGTATCGGCATCGGCTCCCTCGCGCCACACGCGAGCGATTCCCAAGTCGATAATCACCAGCGATGAAAATGTCATGCCTGTATCGGGCGTATAGTTTGCGCCCGATACGATGATATTCGAGGGCTTTAGGTCGCGATGGATCACCGGCGCAGCCATCTCCCCCGCCGACGCAAAGCCGGCATGGAGCTCCGCAACTGCATCACAAAGGGCGCCAAACAGCTCACAGGCATAATCGGGCGTCGCACCCAAACGCCCCACCAGGGCCCCGAGCGTTTCGCCTTCGATGTATTCCATGACCACGCAAAGCTCGTCACCCACGCGGCGGCAATCGACAATCCGAGGCAAGTGCTCGTAACGTCGCCCAGCATGCTGGGCCGCAAACAGGCGTTCATACGCCCCGCCAATCTGGGCCGACGCGTCGATGCGCTTGCGAACAAAGGGGCCAAGAGATCCTCCGCCGGAGCCCTCAAAGTACACGAGCTCGGTCGTCTCGACGTCGGAGTGCTTGAGCACACGGTCTACGCGATAACTGTCATCACGCTCAAGTGACGCCAGGTGTCCGGCGAGCGCAGCAGTCAGCTCATCATCGGAATATGTTGGGCTCTGAGTATCCATAGCGTCCATAATAACGCAGGGCACGGACGCCCCATGACGCCCGTGCCCTGCACGTTCTAAATATCGTGAACACCGCTTCCGCCGGCAGCTAGCTGTTAGCTCACCGTCTCTTCACCAAAGCGATACAGCTCCTCGTTCACCTTTTGCAGGCTGCAGCCACGATCGATACAGAAAATGATGATGGCGTCACGGCGGTCCTTGCAGTTGAGGACATTGACGCCCGCCGCCGTCAAGGCGCGGTTGGTCTCCTTGAGCGTCAGCGCCATGGCAAAGGCAATCTGCAGCACCTTATTGCGGCTCGGATGCCGCGCACCGGTAAAGATCTGATAGCCAAACGTCTCGTTGAGGTCGGCCATACGCACCACGCGCGAACGCTCCAGCCCCTTTTCTTCCAAAAGCTGTTTCAGATACCCCGAAAGCGACGGGGCGGTAAAGTCGTGCTCTTTGATATAGCCCTCGATACTCGGAGCATCGAGCAGCTCGTTGAGCAACTCTTCGGTTAGCTTCTTATCGGGCATATGGCCTCACCCCCCAGCTCGCATAGTAACCATGTTTTTAATTCTAGTTAAAAACCGCTCACGTCAGAACGTTCCCAGCTGGCAACCTGGTCGGGAGATACCGTGCTCATCGCTTCGAACTTCCAGGTGCCGCCCGCTTTGAGATGGTTGGTGTTCGCAAGAGCCGTTCCCACCTGATTGCCGTCTACGTCATACAGAACATACTCAATCTGAATGTAGCTTTGCTCTTTATCCGTATTATTGGTCAACGTGCCCGTGATCTTATACGCGAACTGATTAGACGTATCCCCGGCCTCATCCGAAACCGTATAGGGTTCTTGTGCCTCTTTTTTCTCCTCGACTTGCTGGGTCTGTTCGGCAGGCTTTGCTGCATCACCCGTAGACGAATCAGACGAGTTACCGCCCATAGAACCCACGACGCCGGCAACAACGAGCACCACGATGACGCCCAAAACGATCTTGCCGATCGGCTTCTTTCCCTCTTTTGCCATTATGCATCCTTCCTACGATCCGGCTACCGTGCCGGCACACAGCACATCGTAGGAGGCAGCGAGCTCAAATTCATTAGCTGGGAGCTAATGTCGCAGCACAGCTTGCCACCTGGCACTCATTGAGTCTTTTTTCCTTCACCGAACTCATGCCTTTGTTGTTGACTATTAAACATTTAGACGTAAACTGCTTTGTTACCTTGTCAACATCTGAAAGGAGCCTCATTGGGAAAAGACGTACTGGTGCAGCAACTCGTCGACTCATTCGACAGCTGGCCCGCCAAAAACTCCGGTTGCGGATCGTCCCGCATGACACAAGAGCTCTATCCTTTTGACAAGCTCTTCTCTCCCATCAAAATTAACAAGCTCACCGTCAAAAACCGCATTGTCATGGCGCCGATGGGCAATATCGACATGTGCGAGGAAACTGGTCGTCCCAGCGACATGATGCTGCAGTACTTTTTCGCCCGCGCCAAAGGCGGCTGCGGCCTCATCACAACAGGACTCGTACCGGTAAGCCACGGCATCGATACCACGGTCACCGAGCTGGACAAGCTCACCTATTTCCCGCGTATCGATCGAAGCCGAACCGTTATGGCAGGCTGGCGCGACCTTGCCCAAGGTGTCCATGCCTTCGGATCGCGCATTTTTGTCCAGCTTACGGCCGGACTCGGCCGCGTGGGCAACCCGCAATGCCTCATCACGCAAAAAAAGTTTCCGGTCTCGGCGAGTTTCTTGCCTAACTACTACATCCCCGCCATTCCATGCATGCGCCTCTCGGATCAAAAGCTGCGCCGTATCGTAAACAATATCGGCCAAGCGGCGGCCGATGCTCATGCCATGGGCATCGATGGCGTCTATTTGCACGGGCACGAGGGTTATCTTATCGAGCAGCTCGGAAACCCCGCCTTTAACCATCGCAAGCTCGGACGTTATGCCGATTGGCGTCAGTTTGGCCTCGATATGATCAAAGAAATCCGTCGCCGCGTTGGGCCCGACTACCCCATCATGTACCGCATCGACCTTTCGCTTGCACTCGAGGAAACCTATGACGAGCAGGTCATGAATTCGACCTATCTGGGACGCATGCGCGGCGGCCGCACAGTCGAACAGACCCTGGGTTATATGGAAGAGCTCGTAGCGGCGGGAGTAGACATCTTTGACGTCGACCTTGGTTGCTATGACAACTGGTGGATGCCCCACCCGCCTGCGAGCATGCCCGCAGGCTGCTTCGTTCCCGTGGCGCGCGCCGTTCGAGAGCGCTTTGCCGCCGACAATATCCGCTCCAATGCCGGCCTTCCCGTACCCGTTGTCGCGGTGGGTAAGTTGGGCTACCCCGACATTGCCGAACGTGCCCTTCGCAATGGCGACGCCGATATGATCATGCTCGGACGCCCGCTGCTTGCGGATCCCGAGTGGCCCAACAAGGCGTACGCCGGTCGCGTGGCAGATATTCGCCCCTGCATCGGATGCCAGGAAGGATGCCTCAACGAGTTTGTCGAAGGGGGCCATCCGCAGTGTGCCGTCAATCCACGCTGCAGCTTTGAATACCTCATGCCCCAGACACCCGCTCCCGCCAAAGAACCCAAACGCATAGCGGTGATAGGAGCCGGACCCGCCGGGATGGTCTGTGCGCTAATCGCCGCGCGTCGTGGCCACGACGTAAAGCTCATCGATGCCGAAGATGAACTTGGAGGAAAACTCCTCTCCGCCAGCGCCGCCCGGATCAAGTTCGACCTCGATAACTACCGATCATATCTTGTTCGACAGGTGCGCGAGCAGGCAGAAAAACCCAACGGGAACCTGACACTCGAACTTGGACGGGCAGCACGCGCCGAAGATCTTGCAAAAGCAGGCTTCGACGCAATCGTGTGCGCGACAGGCACTTCCAATGCAATACCGCCCATCCCCGGTCTTACGGAGCTTGCAGCATCGGGCCATGCCGTGCTGGCAACGCAGCTACTGCGCCAACCCGCGCTGCTTGGCAACGCCAAAACCGTCACCATCATTGGCGGAGGGGCCGTGGGCTGCGAGGTTGCCCAATGGCTCACCGTCGAACACGGCATACCACAGGTCAACGTAATTGAAATGCTGCCTCACATGATGCAGGGCGCCTGCACGGCAAATCGCGGCCACCTACTCCATACGCTCAGGGGACGCAATGTGCGGCTCCTCAATATGACACGCGTCGAGCGCGCGGAAGTCGACGGCAAACGCGAGTCTGGAGCCCCATCGAGGTGTGCGCGTCTCCACTTGAGTCGCAACTGCCACAAAAACGTTCCCGACCCCTACGTCTCGTGGTCACCGGTCTTGCCCGAGAACGTCGAAAACCCGCTTGCACCCAAAATCGGCAACGACTGGAAGTCACTCGAGCTAACCTGCGACCTGGTAATCATTGCCTGCGGCGGACACCCCGACGACGCGCTGTTCTACAAACTGCAGCAG
>JAXJLC010000075.1:0-2950 GCA_036297365.1 Collinsella sp. | reverse complement strand
GATCTGGCCGGTCTGCTGCAGGTGTGCTCCAAGTTCACCGTCGCCCGCATCCTCGAGCGCGACGACTTTACCAAGCGCTACCAGTCTCAGACGCCGATCGCCCTGCATGAGTTCCTGTATCCCGTGATGCAGGCTTTCGACTCCGTGCAGATCAAGGCCGACGTCGAGATGGGCGGCACCGATCAGCTCTTCAACCTGCTCGCTGGCCGTGAGCTCATGGAGAAGATGGGCATGGAGCCGCAGATCGCGCTCACCATGCCGCTGCTCGAGGGTACCGACGGCGTGCGCAAGATGTCCAAGTCATACGGCAACTACATCGGCCTGACCGACGCGCCCAAGGACATGTTCGGCAAGACCATGTCCATCCCCGACGAGATGATCGGCAAGTACTATCGTCTGGCCAGCTCGCTCACCCCGGCCGAGGTCGACAAGATCGACGCCGCCCTGGCCGACGGCTCTGCCGATCCCTATGAGCTCAAGCGCGCTCTGGGTCGCGACCTGTGCGACACCTACCACGGCGCCGGTGCCGGCGACGAGGCTCAGGCTGAGTTCGACCGCGTGTTCAAGGAGGGCCAGCTCGCCGACTTCCCCGAGAAGCACGTTGAGCTGACTGTTAACGACGAGGGCCAAATCTACCTCGCCGGCCTGCTCAAGGACTTGGGTCTTTCGGCGAGCGCCGGCCAGGCTCGTCGCGATATCGACGGCGGCGGCGTCAAAATCAACGGCAAGGCCGTGGCTCCCAAGAGCTATAACATCGATCCCAGCGCCCTCAAGCTGGGCGACACCCTTTCTGTGGGTAAGCGCAAGGGCTTCAAATTGGTCTAGCAAGCAGGTCAACTTAACATGTGCAATAGGGCCGCAGCCGGGAATCCCGACTCCGGCCTTTTTTGGCACTTGGGAACGTTCCTTTTGTGCCGGCACTTTGGGACACTCCTTGTCATTGGTGCAAAGCAACCTCTCCTCATTGCACCAAGTGGCGTGTGCCGTTAAGCGGAGAGGCGTATTGTTGACCCATCGTTTGGGCATACAATGGCTATTGGTCTGCTGCGGTGAAGGTCTGTCCGCTCCGCAGCTTTTTTCTACGGTTAAAGGAGTATGTATGTCCGTTGAGGTCATGAGGTCTGTGATCGAGGCCGCCGAGGGCCGCGTGCCCGTCGACACGCTGTTTATCAATGCGCAGATTGTCGACGTGTATGGCCAGCGTGTGGCGCCCGGCAGCGTTGCCGTCAAGGACGGTGTGATCGTCGGCGTGCTCTACGATGGTCGCGACGATGCCGCCGGCACCTACGAGGCTGCCGAGGTCATTGACTGCCAGGGCCGCTATCTCGCCCCCGGCTTTATCGACGGACATCTGCACATTGAGTCCTCGAACATCCGTCCCGCCGAGTATGCGCGCATGGCGGCGACGCGCGGTACCACCACCGCCATTGCCGACAGCCACGAGATCGCCAACGTGGCGGGGCTCGACGGCCTGCGCTTTGTGATCGAGGACGGTCGCCGCGCGCCCATTTCCATCAAGTACATGATGCCCTCATGCGTGCCCGCGCTGCCCGATGAGCAAGCGGGCGCTGTGATTACCGCTGCTGACATGCAGGCGTTTTTTGCCGAGCATCCGGGCGACGTTTTTGGCCTGGGCGAGATGATGAACCTGCCGGGCGTCTTTATGGCCGATCCCGAGACCTGCGCTCGCATCGATGCTGCCAACCAGACGCCGTCCAAGCAGGTCGACGGCCATGCGCCGCTCGTTGCCGGCAAGGACCTCAATGCCTATGCCGCGGCGGGTATTATTGCCGACCACGAGTCGACGATTCTCGAGGAGGCGCTCGACAAGCTGTCTCGCGGCATGTACGTGATGCTGCGCGAGGGTACGTGCAGCCATGATCTGGCCAACCTGTCGCCGATGCTGCTGGAGAATCCCGCGCGCGCCCGCCGCTGCTGCTTTGCGACTGACGACCGCGCTCCTTCCGATGCGCTTGCAACCGGCATGATCGACAATGCCTGCCGCGTGGCGATTGAGGCCGGTATCGACCCCGTGGTCGCTATCTCTATGGCGTCCCTCTCCACGGCCGAGGCGTTTGGCCTGGATCACGGCTGCCGCGACCCGCACGAGCTCCGCGGTGCGATTGCCCCGGGCAAGCGTGCCGACCTGCTGGTGCTCAATGACCTGACGTTTGCCACGGCTCCGCATCGTGTATATGCCGCCGGTGCCCTGGTGGCGCAGGACGGCACCTTTGTGGGCGAGATCGCACCCGAGATGGCCGAGGTTGCGGCCCTTGCCGATGAGCTGCGCGCCTCCGTTAAGCTGCCGAAGCTTTCGCTCGACGTATTCGACTATGCCTTTAAGCCGGGCGAGGCCGTGATTGACGTGGTGCCGGGCAAGGCCATCACGGGCATGGTTCGTCCCGAGAGCGCCGAGGGCCTGCGCCGTATTATGCTGATCGAGCGCCACGGCCGCAGCGTGTCGCTGCAGGCCGAGGGCGCCGACGGTGACGGCCCCGCTGGCCTGGGACTCGTTGGCAAGCATATCGGCCGCGGCTGGGTGCGCGGCTTTACCATCACGGGTGGTGCCATCGCCTCGACGATCGGACACGACTCGCACAACGTGTGCGTCGTGGGCGACAACGCCGCCGATATGATGGCCGCCGTTGATGCCGTGGGCCAGGGCGGTCACGTGCTGGTGCGCAACGGCGAGGTCGTGGCGCGCATTCCGCTGGCGCTCGGTGGCCTGATGAGCGAGGGCACGGCCGAGGATGTCGCCGCGCAGCACGACGACTTTATGGTCAAGGCGCGTGCCATGGGCATCGAGCCGCCGCTCGACCCCATCATGGGCATCATTTTCCTGCCCCTGCCGGTGATCCCGACGCTCCGCATCCGCCCCGAGGGCATGTTCGACGTCACGACCTTCACCTACGCCGACTAGTCATCGGGGACGTTCTTAAACGACTAGTCG
>JAXJLC010000074.1:0-5324 GCA_036297365.1 Collinsella sp. | reverse complement strand
TTCTTTAGAAACGCGCGCTTAATCGTCCGCGCGTCGGCATCCTTGTCGACGCCAAGCACCTCGTAGTAATCCCTATTTTCCGACACGACCGAATCCTTCCGACTTTCATTATTGTCACAGTGCGTCCCATACCCAAGCTGGGCCGGCCGCAAACAGAGGGTTTGATGTTATTGCATTGCGTAGGGCGAAAGCATGGCACGTTGCGAGCAGCTCGCAAACCAAACCGACACGAGCGCAAACATAAATCCGTTGGCAAAACCGTTGGCAAACTGCATCGCGCCGCGCTTCCACCACAGCAGGCTGCGGTGCAGCACGCCGTCCGAGAGCACCATGAACAGGCCCATGGCAAACGGAATAAAGCACATCACGGCAAAGGCCGAGAACACGCCCGAGATGGCCGATAGCACCAAAAACGGCGCCACGATGCCCATCAGGTAAAAACCGGTACGGGCCTTGCCTTCCAGGCGCTCGGCCTCAACATGGGCCCGACCGACCAGATCACCGCCAGAGGCGCCGTTGGTGCCGGCGTGACCCATGCCGCCAATACGGACCTCGTCGCCATCGTGCGTGCCGGCGGGAAACTCAATCGTCTGCTCGGAGGTCACACGGGTTCGCCCGCTGCCGCCGCAATCGGGACAGGGGTCGGCGACGACCTTACCGGAGCCACCGCACTCAGGGCAGACAGACTGGAACGTGCCGGCACCAAACAGAAAGGACAGGTCGACATCGATGTGGCCGCGACCGCCGCAGCTCGGACAGGTATGTGCATGCTCGGACGAAACAGAGCCCGAACCGCCGCAGTGACCACAGGTATCGAAGCGCGTATAGCGGACGGTCTTGCGGGCACCGCCCTTGGCCTCCTTGGCGTCGAGCTTAATATCGACGACCACGTTGGCGCCGTTCTCGGGATTATAGGCAGCCTGCCCGCGACGCGGCTGACCCCAGGCGCCACCAAAGGGAAAGCCGCCCTCAAAGGGATTGCCGTAGCCCGCGCTGCCGGCGTAACCGCCGCCATAGGGCGAAGCCGTGGGAGCGCCGGCAAAGGGATTGCCCGAGCGCATGGCGTCGTAGCGCGCACGCTTCTGCTCGTCCGAAAGCACAGCATAGGCCTCGGAAACCTCTTTGAACTTTTCCTCGGCATCCGGTTCTTTGTTGACGTCCGGATGGAGCTTGCGGGCCTTTTGCTGGAAGGCTTTCTGTATATCACGCGAGGTGGCGTCCTTGGAGACACCCAAAATCTCGTAGTAATCTTTTTCGTTCATCGTCGCCATGCGCGGCAACCTCCTGCTCACAGCAGCGTATATATTGCGGTAATTCTACCCGAGCGGCCTAGGCTAGACCCCAAAACAGCTCGAACAGCACATTTCCATCGAGCCAGCCCAAGTGAGTGGGCGCTAAACGAGCACGGACGCGACCTGCGATAACGTCTTTCGAGGTGACGCGCCCCGCATGTCCTTCAATATGATCGGGCACCCAGGTGGCAAGGCCCAACTCGACCGCACGGTCGCAGGCCGCCGCCAACTCATCTGCAGCGATCACGCTTGCCGAGCGAACCAACAGATCGGGCCCAATGCCACGCGTCATGCGACAGGCAAGCATCAAATCCTCGGCCGCCGCCTCGCGCTGCGACAGATACTCGGCATCAAACGTCGTCGCGGCATCGTCGCGTTGCACCAAGCGCACGCGATACGCATCGCCGCGAGCAAGCACGTCGGGAAACAGCCCGGCCAAGCGATCGAAATCCTCGGCGTCGAGCATACCGGCGGCAGAGCGGCCCAAACCCAGATAGCCCTGTCCGGTCCAATAGGCAATGTTGTGGGCGCACTCATGGCCGTCGAGCGCGTAGCTTGCCACCTCATACGGGTGATAGCCGGCCGCACTCAGGCGCTCACGCGCCGCATCCATGCATGCAGCCTGAAAATCCTCGTCGGGCTCGAGCGACTCGTCGCGACACGCCATGCGATAGAGCGGCGTGCCCTCCTCGAGCGTGAGCGGGTACACCGACACATGATGCGGCGCCGCCGCCAACACGCCATCGAGTGTGCGCTGCCAGCTTAGGTCGGTCTGCCCGGGAAGGCCGCACATCAGGTCGCACGACACGACAAGCCCAGCGTCCTTGACCGTCGTGATGGCAGCGAGCGCCCGATCGGCATCGTGAATGCGGCCGATGGCGGTAAGTTCGGCGTTATCGAGCGTTTGCACGCCCAGAGAGACGCGCGTGACACCCACCCCGGCAAGCGCAGTGGCAAGCTCTGCGGTCAGCGATTCGGGATTGGCCTCGCAGGTAAACTCAACAGGCTTGCACCACGCAGAGATACGCCGGGCAAATTCTACCAAACGCTCCCCCGCCAGCGACGGCGTGCCGCCGCCAACATAGACGGTGCGGATCTGTGCAAGCGCGCCTGCGTCGCCAAAAGCATCGAGGCGCGCATACAACTGCTCAAAATAGGTATCGAGCGCAACGCTCATGTTGCACGGAGCAAAACTGCGTGAGTCAAAGTCACAGTACCGGCATTTTTGGGCGCAAAACGGCACATGCACGTACAGCGCGGTAACGGCCACCGTTAGGCCTCCAACGGATGAGCGGGCACCGACTCGCCGGCGGCAAGTGCGGCCTCACAGGCCACCACATCGTGCTCGATATCATCGACCAGTGCCATGAACTCCTCGTATGTGGAGCAACGCACCACCTGAGCGCGCCAGGCGGCAGCATGGGGCATGCCCTTTAGATACCAGCTTGCGTACGTGCGGGCACGCGACATGAGCGGCAACAGCTCGTGCGTGAGCGTCAGGTGCTCGCGCAGGGCATCCAGGCGCTCAACCGAGGAGCGAGAAGGAACCGGCGTGCCATCGAGTGCAAGGGCTCGGGCATCGCCGAACACCCAGGGGTTGCCATAGATACCGCGCGCGATAAACACGGCACTGGCGCCCGAGTTGCGCAGGCGTTCCGCCGCATCCTCGGCGCAGAACACATCGCCCGAACCGATAACGGGAATCTCGACGGCGTCGGCCACCTCATCGACGACCGACCAATCGGCCTGGCCCGTATAGAGCTGCGTGGCGCAGCGACCATGTACCGCCACCGCGGCGGCCCCTGCTCCCTCAAGCATCTGGGCAAACGTCGCGGCGTTGCGGTCTTCGGCGTAAAAGCCCTTACGGATTTTTACGGTCACGGGCACATGCGCCGCGCCCACCGCCGCCTCGACGATCTGCTCGGCCAGATCGGGAGTGCGCATAAGCGCCGAGCCCTCGCCCTTGGTGACGACCTTGCGAGCCGGGCAGGCCATGTTGATATCGATCAGCGACAGGCGATCGCCCACACGCTCCTCGACGGCAGCAACAGCGCTCGCAAACTGATCGGGCTTGGAGCCAAAGAGCTGCACGCAGATCTGCTGCTCCTCATCGGCCGGCAGTACCAGGCGCCACGTCTTATTGCTGGCATAGGCAAGGCCCGCCACGCTCACCATCTCGCTATAGGCAAGATGGGCACCGCGACGGCGGCACATGATGCGATAGGCGGGATCGGTCACGCCCGCCATGGGAGCCATAAGGAACGGCTGCTCGGCATAGGCGCCAAGCAACCGCTTGCTGTATTCAGAAAGTGCCATGGACCTACTCGTCCACCTTGAGAATCGCCATAAAGGCCTCCTGCGGAACCTCGACCGAGCCGATGGCCTTCATGCGCTTTTTGCCCTCTTTCTGCTTCTCGAGCAGCTTGCGCTTTCGCGAGATATCGCCGCCATAACACTTGGCCAGCACGTCCTTGCGGCGCGCTTTGACGGTAGAGCGGGCAATGATCTTGTTGCCGATGGCGCCCTGGATAGGCACCTCGAACAGCTGGCGCGGAATGATTTCCTTGAGCTTGTCGCACAGACCGCGGGCCAGGCCATAAGCCTTATCCTTGTGCACGATAAACGACAGCGCGTCCACCTCGTCGCCCGAAAGCAGGATGTCGAGCTTGACGAGCTCGGAGGGGCGATATTCGTTGAACTCGTAGTCGAGCGAGGCGTAACCCTTGGTGCGGCTCTTGAGCTGGTCAAAAAAGTCCAGAATGAGCTCGGCAAGCGGCATGTCGAAACGCATCTCGACCGATTTGCTCGTGAGATGGATCATGTCGGTTGTAATGCCGCGATGCTCGATAGCGAGCTGCATGACGGCACCCGTATACTCGGGCGGACAGATAATCTTGGCCTTGAGGTAGGGCTCCTCGATGCGCTCGATGCGCGTAGCCTCGGGCAGATCCTGCGGGCTGCGAACATCAATCATCTCGCCGTCGGTCTTGTAGACGTGATAGTCCACCGAAGGGCTCGTGGCAATCAGGTCCAGGTTGAACTCGCGCTCCAGGCGCTCCTTGACGACCTCCATATGCAGCAGGCCCAAGAAGCCAACGCGGAAACCAAAGCCGAGCGCCACCGAAGTCTCGGGCTCCCACACCAACGACGGGTCGTTGACATGCAGCTTATCGAGCGCGTCACGCAGGTTCTCGTAGTCCTTGTTATCGATCGGGAACAGGCCCGTATAGACCATGGGCTTAGCCTCGCGGTAACCGGGAAGCGGCTCGGGGCAGGGGTTCGACGCCCAGGTAAGGGTGTCGCCCACGCGAACGGCCTCGGGGTCCTTCAGGCCCGTGACCACGTATCCGACCTCGCCGACCGTCAGCGCGTCGACCGGCGTCTCGGCGGGACGCTTGACGCCCACGCCATCGACCAAAAAGTCGCCCTTTGCCTGCATCATGCGCAAGGTATCGCCCTTTTTGATGGAGCCGTCAAAGATGCGCACCGTGGCGACGACGCCACGATACTCGTCGAAGTATGAATCCAGAATGAGTGCCTTGAGCGGCGCATTCGCATCGCCCTTGGGCGGAGAGATCAGAAAGACAATGGACTCCAGCAGATCGTGAATGCCCTCGCCGGTCTTGCCCGAGACACACACGGCATCATCGGCAGGGATCGCCAGGTCATCCTCGATCTCGGTCTTAACCTCGTCGGGATGAGCCGAGGGCAGGTCGATCTTGTTGATGGCCGGCACAATGTCCAGATTGGCGTTCATGGCAAGCGTCGCGTTGGAGACGGTCTGTGCCTCGACGCCCTGTGTGGCGTCGACAACGAGCACCGCGCCCTCACAGGCTGCCAGCGAGCGCGAGACCTCATAGGTAAAGTCCACGTGGCCCGGCGTATCGATCAGATTGAACTGATACGTCTCGCCATCGTCGGCGTCATAGGACACGCGAACGGCATTGGACTTGATCGTGATGCCGCGCTCGCGCTCGATATCCATGGTGTCGAGCAGCTGCGACTCCATGTCGCGCTCGTCGACGGTATGGG
>JAXJLC010000073.1:0-4795 GCA_036297365.1 Collinsella sp. | reverse complement strand
ACCAAACAGCCCGCCGGCACCGGGACCACATCGTCCAAAATGCGCCCGTAGAGGCGCGTTAATCTGAACAATTAATCCCTTGTCTAGTGCTGCTCGTTGGCTTTGCCAAAACATGTTCGGGTGCTTTGTCTCTGTGCCTAGTTTCCTGATTGTTTCGGGGGCTTGTTCTGTGACGAGTTGATTTCATATCTCCAGGGCTCGCCGTACTATCATGAATCAGATTGAAGAGAGATGATGATAGGGAGCGCCTTTTATGATTGAGCTGCTCAGGCGTTTTGGTGGTAAGTTTCGCCGGTATATGGTGGTTGGCCCTGCGTGTAAGTTGATCGAAGTGATCTTTGACCTGCTGACGCCGCTGGTGATTGCCCAGATGATCGATAAGGGCATTGGCTCGCACGACGTGAACGCCGTTATTCACTACGGCATGGTACTTGGCGCCATGGCTGTGATCGGCATCTCGTTTACGCTCGTCTGCCAAAAGATGGCGGCGCTGACTTCGCAGGGCATGGGTACCGACATTCGCGGTGCACTCTACCAGCACATCAACGAACTGAGCTATGTCGAACTCGATCGCTTTGGCACGCCGTCGCTCATCACGCGCATTACCAACGATGTCAACCAGGTGCAGCTCGCTGTGGCGCTGGGCGTGCGCATGCTTATCCGCTGGCCCTTCTTGGCGGTGGGTTCTATGTGCGCGGCCCTTGCCATCGACCTTAAGCTCGGCATCATCTTTTTGATTTGCACACCCGCCATCGGCTTGGTGTTTTGGTTTGTCATGGCGCGCTGCATTCCGTACTACAAGCAGCTGCAGGCAAAGCTCGACCGCATCGCGCTTGTCTGCCGCGAGGGGCTTTCGGGTGCCCGCGTGGTCCGCGCGTTTGTGCGCGAAGACCACGAGCGCGAGCGTTTTGCTCGTGCGGCCGACGACCAGGCGCATGTCGCCATCGCGGTGGGTAAGCTCTCGTCGGTCCTTAACCCCGTCACGTTTTTGGTGATGAATCTGGGCGTGTGCGCCATCCTGTGGGTGGGCGGCATCCAGGTCAACGTGGGTGAGCTTACGCAGGGCCAGGTCATGGCGTTTGTGAACTACATGACGCAGACCCTCACCTCCATCGTCTACGTGGCCAACCTGGTCGTTGTCTTTACCAAGGCGAGCGCCAGCGCGTCGCGCATCAACGAGGTGCTCAATTGCGAGCCGAGCATCACCGACGAGGGCAACCAGCCGGTCGCGCTGCCTGAGCCGAGCGACCTGGCGGGTGGCGCTGTTCCGGTCCCTGCGCTGAGCTTTGACCATGCGAGCTTTTCGTTTGGCGCGGGCGCGGCAAATGCCGTGAGCGATGTGACCCTGGAGCTGCCGCTGGGCAAAACGCTCGGCATTATCGGCGGCACGGGCAGCGGCAAGTCCACACTCGTCTCGCTTATCCCGCGCCTGTACGATGTGAGCACCGGCCGCGTGAGCGTGATGGGCGCCGACGTGCACACCTGGCCGCTCGACCAGCTGCGTCGTGTGGTCGCGACCGTTCCGCAGCGCGCGTCGCTCGTGAGCGGCACCATCCGCAGCAACCTGACCTGGCGCGATGAAGACGCGACCGACGAGGAGCTCTGGGCGGCTCTCGATATGGCGCAGGCCAGCGAGTTCGTGCGCAATAAGCCCCAGGGCTTAGATGCCCCGGTCGAGGCGGGCGGCAAGAACTTTAGCGGTGGCCAACGTCAGCGTCTGACTATCGCGCGCGCCTTGGTAGGTTCGCCTCAGATATTGATCATGGACGATTCCGCCTCGGCGCTCGACTTTAAGACCGATGTGGCGCTTCGCCATGCCATTCGCAAACGAAGCATGCGCGGTGCCGCCGAGGGCGGGTTGCCGCTGACCACGGTGATTGTGAGCCAGCGCGTCTCGACCGTGCGCGACGCCGACATGATCTGCGTACTCGACCACGGCTCGGTTGCGGGCCTGGGAATGCACGATGAGCTGTACACGACCTGCCAGCTCTATCGCGAGATTTGCCAGTCGCAGCTTCGCCGCGAGGAGCTCGAGGGTCAGCAGGGGAGCGCGGTGCCCGCGCCCGCTCCAAGTCCCGTGCCCGCCCCAGGCGCCGCGTGCGCCCCCGCATTCGTCTGCGCAAAGGAGGGCTGCTAAATGAATCCGTATACTTCTTCCGGTTCGGTCGCCACGATGACGGCCAACGTGTCCGGCAACGATAGTCTCAACGACCTGGGAGACGGTCCCCGCCAGCCCGGCGACCCCGAGCGCTATCCCGCCGGTGCGGTGACCCGCCGCCTGCTGGGCTATGTTCGCCCGCACCGCGTCTCGTTTGCGACATCGTTTTTGAGTGCCGCCGTCTCGGTGATACTGCAGCTCTACACGCCCATCCTCATTGGCGAGGGCATCGACCTTATCGTCGCCGCCGGGCAGGTGGACTTCGATGCGCTGCTGCCGCTCGTTACCAAGCTCGCGATTGTCGTCGTAGGTGCTGCGGCCTTCCAGTGGCTGCAGGGCTATTGCGTCAACCGCCTGTCCTACGAGACGGTGCGCGACATGCGCGTGGAGGCGAGCAACAAGCTCAGCCGCATGCCGCTCAGCTTTATCGACAGCCATGCCCACGGCGACCTTATGAGCCGCGTGGTCAACGACGTCGATCAGGTGGGCGATGGCCTGCTGCAGGGCTTTACCCAGCTATTCACCGGACTTATCACCATCGTTGGCACGCTCGCGTTTATGCTCTCCATTAACCTGACCATGACGCTCGTGGTGGTACTCGTCACGCCGCTTTCCATTTTTGCAGCCGGTGCTATTGCCAAGCTCTCCAATAAGAGCTTCACTGCTCAACAGCGCATCCAGGGCCAACTCGGCGGTCATATCGAGGAGTATGTGGGTGAGCAAAAGCTGGTGGATGCGTTTGCTTATGGCCCGAACGCCCAAGCGCGCTTCGATGCCCTTAACGCCGAGCTCTATACGGCAGGTGAGCGCGCGCAGTTTATGGGCTCGCTTTCCAACCCCGGTACACGTTTTATCAACAACATCATCTACGCCGTGGTTGCCGTGATCGGCTGCGTGGGCGTGATCACGGGCGTGCCGGCGGCGCTTACGGTGGGCGGCGTGCAGATCTTCCTGTCCTACGCCAACCAGTACACCAAGCCGTTCAACGAGGTCACCAACGTCATTACGCAGATCCAGACCGCGTATGCCTCGGCGCGCCGCATGTTTGCACTGCTCGATGCCCGCGAGCAGGAGTCCGATGCGCCAGATGCCGTGGAGCTTGCCGCCCCGCAGGGCGAGGTGACCTTTGAACACGTGGACTTTAGCTATGTGCCCGACCGAAAGCTGCTGCAGGATATCTGCATCGATGCCAAGCCCGGCATGCGTTTTGCCCTGGTCGGCCCCACGGGCTGCGGAAAGACAACGCTCATCAATCTGCTGCTGCGTTTTTACGATATCGATGCCGGCCGCATCGCGGTCGATGGCAAGACTTCGCGCGATTACACGCGCTCGAGCCTGCGTCGTGCCTTTGGCATGGTGCTGCAGGACACTTGGCTGTTCGAGGGCACGGTGGCGGAAAACATCGCCTACGGTTGCCCAGGAGCCACGCGCGAGCAGGTTATCGAAGCCGCCAAGCGCGCGCACGCGCACAAGTTTATCGTGCAGCTGCCAGGCGGCTACGATACGGTAATCGGCGAGGACGGCGGCACGTTTAGCCAGGGCCAAAAGCAGCTGCTGTGCATCGCGCGCGTTATGCTCACCGACCCGGCTATCTTGCTGCTGGACGAGGCGACCTCGAGCATCGATACCCGCACCGAGCTGCAGGTGCAAGCGGCATTCGACGAGCTCATGGCCGGTCGCACGAGCTTTGTCGTGGCGCATCGCCTGAGCACCATCCGCAACGCCGACTGCATTCTGGTGATGCGCGACGGCGAGATTATCGAGCGCGGCACGCATGACGAGCTGCTGGCGGCAGGCGGCTTCTACGCCGAACTCTACCGCAGCCAATTCGCCCAGTGAGCAAGCCCGCGGGGCAAATTAATCAATCGACAGACGGTGGTTTACATCTGTCACGTTAGTACTAAGATATTCATCTAATAAATTGCATTAGTGGCTTTAGTTTTGGGGGATACGAGGCAACGTGACTATGACGTGCTCTTTGGTGGTTAACAGCAAGAGCGGTAATACCAGGATGGTTTCGGGTGCGATCAAGCGCACGCTGCAGGCTGCGGGTGTTGAGTTTGTCCATGCCGCGGCGTTGAGCGACGATGCGGATGCAGATCAGGTTGCGCTCGAGGCGCAGGGCGCCTGCGCGGCCGACACGGTGCTTGTCGGTTTTTGGTGCGACAAGGGCGCGAGCACACCTTCGGTCGCGACGTTGCTCTCAGCCTTGCACGGCAAGCGCGTCTTCCTGTTTGGCACCTGCGGCTTTGGGGCCAGCGAGGAGTACTTTAGGCAGATTATCGATCGCGTGACCTCCAATTTGGCCAATGATGCCGAGCTTGTAGGCTGGGCGATGTGCCAGGGCAAGATGGGTCCCGCGGTCAAGCAGCGCTACGAGGCCATGCTCGAGCAAGATCCCGACAACGCCCGATTTAAGATGCTGCTCGACAACTGGGTTGCCGCAAAGGATCACCCCACCAAGGATGATCTGGACAACATGGCGGCGGCGGCCAAGAAGGCCGTGCTGGGCGAGTAGCTCCCATCGCTGACGGCGGTCGGTCCATCTTTCTAAATGAAACGTCCTCCCGGGCGTCGGGGCACGAAGTTCCCTGCTCTACAGTCCTGCGCAAGACGAAGGCCACATTAAGTGGCCTT
>JAXJLC010000072.1:0-3314 GCA_036297365.1 Collinsella sp. | reverse complement strand
TATCTGGGTCGGTCTCACCGATTCCCGCATCCCCCAGGATGCGGCTTAGCGCCCGCCTCACGGTATCCTCGTTCCCACGGCACAGCCCGTCGCGAAACGCATCGACGTCTCGAATGTCTTCGGCAGCGCACTCAAACCACTCAACAATCACTAGACGCAAGGCCTGTCTAAGCTCGTTATTGGGCAATCGCAAAGCACGGAGGCGATTGCCATGCTCTGGCTCCTCAGTCATATCCGTCGTGAGAAAACCGGACAGATACAGCGCTGTCCACATGCCATCGTCAGGCGAGACATCTGGCTCTGCAGTGCCCAAACAAAGCGGGACCTCAGCGCACCCATGGGCCTCGAGCAAATCAAACAAGACCGAAAGGCGGTCGAGATTCCACCCGGCAACTACCCTACTCAGGCAATCCGCATACCCATACAGATCGGCGCGCACAGGCGCCGTGCAGCCTCGGTCCAGAAAACCGATCACGCGCGCCGGACTCGAACAATAGACCCTGCCAAACCGATATCCCTCGAGCCATTCACGCGCATCATCAAGGTATTCCTCGCGCCCAGCATGATTCAACAGAGCCTGGACCTCGGCATCCGAAAAGCCGAACCAACGGTCACACCACGTCGAAAGCGGCGTCGACAGACAATACGAACAACTGCGCGAAGAAAGCGCCGCTTCGGCAGGACCGGGACACTCCCCCATCAGACACGTCAGCCGCAACGAATCGCGCGCAGTGGCAATGGCGTCGAACAGCACGCGATCGAATAGCCCTGCCGGATCGGCGTCGGAAGCGTCCCTCGCGCTCGCACGGCGAGACCACGCCGCATCGTACCCATCAACGAGCAATACAACCTGCTCATCGCAGGCCATCTCCAGCAGCTCAATGAGCACACCGAGCACCGAGTCAACCTCGTCCGCGCTCGCCACGCCACGCGCAACACGTTCGATGTGACGCACCTTATCTCGAGCTAAATCAGGAGCCTCCAAGAGCGCCAACAAGCGAGCGCACTCGCCCGAAAGGGCATCGCGCACGACGTCGGCAATAGCGGCACCACGCCTCGCAGCGCCAGAAAAGTCCAGCGATATCACCGGATAGCAAGCATATTCATCCCGATAGCGCCCACCGTCTGCATCCCAAATCTGAGCATTGGCAAACAAACGCTGATCAGCGCGACCAACCGCTGGACGCTCCAGAAAGCCCTGAGCGTCGACAAGTTCATGCTTTTGCCAAAACCCTCGGGTCGACAGCACACCACAACGGACGCGTCGCAGTCCAACACATCGGCAATAAACATGGTCTTGTCGACCAGCGTGCAGCAACCAAGAGCCTCCGCATAGTCGTGCATGCCAATGGGCAAAGCCGCATCGTCGGCACAGCCGATCAAACGCACGCCAAAGCCAGCAGCACAATCAACATTTGCCTGTTCAGACACCAAAACGTTCCCCCTAAATCGCAGCACGATGCCAATTGTAATGACCGCATCGCATGTACCGATGTCGCCGCGCAAACATATCGGGCAACGGTAGTAACAAGAGGTGTGAGGGGGCACAATTAATCGTTGCACAACAAAACGGGGCCCGATACATTCGCACCGGACCCCGTCCCGACTATTTAGTTATCTGGCAACTGAGAGCCTACTCCCCCGAGTCGTCCTCCCCAGAAGCCTTCTTCTGCTGATCGAGCTTATGCTTACCACTTACGATAGACGTAGCGCCCAGCGTGGCCAAGCTCGCGCTGGCAAGGCTCGCCATAACGATAAGGTCGCCCGTCTTGGGCATGTTACCGCCCGAAGTCTTAGTCGTTGTAGTGGTGGTTGTAGTGGTCACCGTCTTGGAGTCATTTTGCTCTTGGTTCTGGTTGTCGGTGTTGCCCTTACTGCTGTCCTCGCCCTGCTGCTTTCCGTCCTCGGTCTTGTCCTTGTTCTTGTCCTTCTCCTCAGATTCAGACTTCTTGTCCTCGTCCTTCTTCTGAGCGGACTTGTCGTCCTTCTCATCAGAGCTAGAACCCTTATCGGATTCAACCTTCTCGGAAGCCTTATCCTTGGAGTCGCCCTTTGCGGCTTCGGTCTTTTCCGTGGAAGCCTGATCAGAGTTGTCCTTGTTCTGGGCCGAGCCGTTATTGACGCCAGCCATCAGCGAAGAACCCAGCGTAGAACCAAGCTGCTCGGAGAAAGAAGGCTTCTTGTCCGGCGAAGCAACGGGAGCGTCCGGCGCCTTATTCGAGTCGTCCTTGGAAGCATCGGAATCAGGGGTTGCGTCAGAGCCAGAGCCGTTGTTAGAGCCGGTGTCAACGGACGAATCGCTCGAGCCGGTGGATGAGTTAGAGGTGTCAGCGTCAGTCGAACCAGAAGCGTCGCTGTCCGTATTGCCGGCAGAGCTTGAAGACGAATCGCCCGCAGCAGAGCCGTTCGAATTGGAGCCGTTCGAGGTAGAGCCGTCGTTGGTAGTGCCACCAGCAGAGCCATTACCGTCAGCATCGGTCGAGGGCGCATCCATCCTGTCATCGTTGGCATCGTCACTCGAGCCGTCATTCGAATCAGGTGTCGGCGAGGGCGCCGGCGTAGGCTCGGGCTGCACGGGCGTCGCAGCGGCAGCCTCATCCTCGGCGATATAAGCCAAGCAGTCCTTCAGCTCATTCTTATAACGGTTCTTCCAGCCCTCATGATACTGGGGCTGGCTCGAATACTTGGTGGCGACATTGTTGACCACGCTATTGGAGAGCGCCGTCACAAACTCACGGTCAGTCATATCATTAGAAAGATTCGCCCAGCGGAAGAAGTCCCTGCAGCCACCGGTGCCACACATGTTGGTGATGCTCCACACCATGCCCTTGACGCAATCGGCACGGCCCGAAATATCAATACCAAGGCCGCTCTTGAGCCACGCCTCGGTCACCGCATAGTACGAGTTGTACGCATACGCATCCTGCAGAGCCGAAAACTCAGCAGGGTCGATGTTATAAGCGCCCTGGAAGGCCTCCTGCGCAATACGGCCCAACTCGGTGGGCTGGCCGTTCTCGTACATGGCATTGCTCGTGTTGGAAATCTCGCTGCCGCGATCAATCGCATCCTTGAGCATGCTGTATTTTTCGGGGTTGTAGTTGTAGGCCTGCTTCATAAACGGGATGAGCGACCAACGACGGTCGAACTGGTAATAACCCAGCGCGTTGTAGCCGTCACCATACGAAAAGCCCTGGTTATAGTTGCCATGGCTCTCATATTTGGTGAAGTACTTCATCTCGGGAGTCACGTTGACAAACGAAACGCCCTGGACCGACCTCAGCACGCCCGAGAAGGACTGTTGGGTGTAAAGGCCC
>JAXJLC010000071.1:0-2266 GCA_036297365.1 Collinsella sp. | reverse complement strand
AGCATAAAAAGCTGACCGGTTGCGATCCCGCACGCATCTTGGCGTTTGGCGATGAGCTTGCACGTCGCAAGATCAAGGTCGTTATCCGCCACGTGGTGGTGCCAGGCATTACCGACACGGTGGAGGAGTGCGAGGCGCTCGGTCGTCTGATCGCTCCATGGCACAACGTGGTGGGCCTGGAAATGCTGCCGTATCACACCATGGGTGTCGTCAAGTACGAGCAACTGGGCATTCCCTATAAGCTTGAGGGCGTGCCCCAGATGGATACCGCGCGCATGCCCGAGCTGCGCAATGCCGTCATGACGGGCATGAAAAAGCGCCGCGCGGAACTCAAAAACGCCATCGGCTAGCGTGCCATTTTCGCTCCCCAAGGGCACTCATTGGGGACAGACTTAAATGAGTGCCCCTGGGCACCTAGTTGATTGCTAAAGAGCCCCGTCCTTAAAAGACTGCTCTCTGGGTTGCGGTGAGATGCGCAACAGAATCGTGCCATTTGGATAAATACGCTTGTGGTTTCTTTAAAGACACCTTAAACGCCGCTGAATATCTTTGGAAAGAAATGCCTGCTCGGTATCATACTGCTCGTATATAAACGGTGGCAGTCAGGAGACCACGTGCGAAACATCGCATCGCGGGACGAGTATGTGCCGCAGCATGGCAGCAGATATAAGACGAAGGGCACGTCTTCGCGTGGCCTTGCCGGCGCTCGCATCCGCGTGAGGAAGATTGCCGCCATTGGGATGCTAACGTCGGCGGTTATTATCCTCGGAATTACCGTTAAAACCTACGCCTCGGAGCGAACGGTGCGCCCAGATGCGTCAACGGTACAGCTGCAAAACGAGAAGGTTTCAAAGTCCAAAGCGTCGGCAGATCAAGCTCTGTCGACGGCAGATCTCAAGACGAGACTTTCGAAGGCGGACTTCAACGATATCCCTTCGGGTGATACCGTTCGGACCTTCTCGTTGGTGGATAACAAGACTCCTGCCTTGGAGGATGAGAGCCTTGCCTCGCTCCAGGATGCCCTGTGTCGGGCGCAGGAGCTGGGCGACGTGGGTGTAGTGTTCTACGACCTATCGAGCGGTAGGGGCGTGACGTATAACGCCGATGTCGAGGTGTATGGAGCGAGCAGCTACAAAGCGCTGTATGCGCTCTATATTTGCGAGACGTTGGTCGAATCGGGGCGGGTGTCGCTCGATGGGCCTTTAGCCACGTATGGTGGTTGCAGCATGGGCTGGCAGACGGTGCGCGACCTTATCGAGAATGCCGTCGCCAACTCAGACAACGATTCGTTTATCGCGTTACGCGCGGCGTTTGACCATGATGGCTATGAGGATTGGATTGCCAATCTGGGTGTTGATGACGAAACGGCACTGAATCCGATGAGTGATTTTCCGACCTACTGCCCGCGCACTTCTGCGAGGTTATGGCGCGAGATGAGCGAGTATCTGAGCATGGATACCGAGACTTCACAGTGGTTGTCAGGCCTTCTGGCATCAACATCGCGCTCGTTTATTCGCGATGGCATTGTGGACGAGCAGGTTTTGGTGCGCAACAAGGCAGGCTGGATTAGCGAGGATGGTTGCTATTCGACATGCGATGCAGGCCTCATCGACATCGATGGCCGTACCTATGTCATGAGCGTCATGACATCGATGCCATGGAGTGACCGTTCGAGCGAGGTTACGGCCGCGATTGCAAAGGCTCTGTTTGATACGCGAGCTGCACTGGCTTAGCGTGTTCGTTTGGCGAGGTCAAACAAAATGCTGGTACCATACCTTGGTTGAGAATTTCGTATAGGTTTGGGGAATGGTATGGCTACCATCGCGATTATCGGTGCGCTCGAAAAAGAGATCATGCAGATTAAGGAAGAGCTGAGCGACGTTTGCGAGGCACGGGAGGCAGGCTTGACCGTTGTGAGTGGTGAGCTCGACGGCCTGACAGTTGTCGCCACAACGGCGGGCATGGGCACGGTGAACGCCGCCGCTGCAACACAGCACCTCATTAGCAAGTATGCTCCGCAGGCTGTTGTGTTTTCGGGCATTGCGGGCGGTTTGAACCCCAAGCTCCATATCGACGACGTGGTCATTGGCAAACGCCTACGCTATCTGGATACCGATACCGCGCTTATCGCCGAGTCCGCACCGGGGCTCGAGGAGTTTGGCTCGACGCCCGCGCTGGTCGATATTGCCGCCGACGTGCTTGCTGAGCGTGGGTTTGTTGACGCTTCGAAAAATGCAGTCGCTTCGAACGAGGGCACCAAGCAGTT
>JAXJLC010000070.1:0-3707 GCA_036297365.1 Collinsella sp. | reverse complement strand
TCTCAAAACAAGGCAGGCACCCCGGCCCTCGTCCGTTAACTCTTCCGCTGGGCGAGCCTTAGACGCCGCGCACCGATAGGGTAAGGCAGCGGCTTGAAATTGGTGCTATATTCAGCTTGAGTTGTTTAATGCTAGTACGGGAGGCTGATATGGGGCTGTTCAAGAAGAAAAACCCGCAGGATGCCTTTGATCCCGATGTGTTTACCATCACGGATACGATTTTGGACCCGCCGCGGTTTACATTTTTGCCGGCCATCTACCAGGATGCCACGCGCCGCAAGTGGGCTGTGCATCAACGCGGTGGCGAGCCGAAGATTTTTGACTATGCGGACGTGTTGCAGTGCGAAGTGGCCGAGGCGGGCGATCCGGAGGCCGAGGAAGCGGTCTCTAAACAGGAATTTGCCCGGCGTATCCTGGCAAATCCTGCCAAGGCAGCAAAAATAAATGCTGCCAAGCGTAATATGTGTCTTGGTATGGGCGTTGTTGTGGCGGTTCAGACGGGAAAAGACGAGGTTTCCAAATTAGAGATTCCCGTTATGACCGACGAAGTCAAACGCGATTCAAGTCTATATAAGTCGTATCGGAATGTCGCCGAGAAGATCAAGGCCGAATTTGATGCCATGGGAGGGCTGGTCTAATTTTGGCGGCATACGTTTCTGAATGAGGAGTCTGTGCAATGGCAGGCGAATCTTATGCAATTCCCCCCAAAGATCGTGCTGTTGAGGGAATTCTTTGGTATATCCAGCACCACCAGCTTGCCGGCGGCGATCGCCTGCCGGCTGAGCGCGTGCTGTGCGAAGAGATTGGCGTTTCGCGTACGGCGTTGCGCGCCGGTATCACGCGGCTCATCTCGTGTGGAACGCTCGAGAGCCGTCGCGGATCGGGTACGTATGTGTGTCCTCCCAAGCCGCTGAATATCTTCCAGGAAACGTATAACTTTTCCGATGCTGTGCGGACTGCCGGCCTGCACCCCTCTTCTCGTCTGGTTTCCACCGGGACCATCGAGGCGGATGAGGCGCTTGCCGACAAGCTTGGGGTGGCTGTGGGCGCTCCTTTACTCCGCATGCAGCGCATTCGACTTATAGAGGGCGAGCCGGCGTCAATCGAGACCGCTCACGTTAACCTGTCCCTGTGCCCCGCGCTTCCCGAGCACGATTTTGAGTGTGAGAGCCTTTACGATGTCTTGCTCAAAGAAGGTGGCGTGCGTGTTGAGCATGGACGTGAGCATATCTCCATCTCGCGTTTGAACGCCGAAGAGGCCGAGCTGCTCCAGCAAGAAGAGGGAACGCCGGTGTTCTATGAGAGCTCGATCGAATTCGATAAGGACATGCGTTTTGTGGAGCATTGCAAATCGGTGATTTTGCCCACAAAGTTCCGCTTTGCCGATAACGGCGAAGAGAACGGCATGAGGAGCGTGGCAGGTGAACAATGGCTGAAACAGTAGATGCCACCCCGGTTTATATGCGCATTCGACGCCGCATCGAGGAACGTATCGAGCGCGGTATATATCCCACGGGTTCCATGATTCCGTCCGAAAAAGACCTTGCCGAGGAATTTGGTACGACACGCTTGACCATCCGAAGCGCTGTCGATGAGCTGGTTCGGCGCGGGCAGATTCGCCGTGTTCGGGGAAAAGGTGCCTTTGTGGCGCAGAAAGTACCTGCTTTTTTTGAACGCACGGTCGGTTTCCGTGAATCGGTCCGTGCTTCGGGCGGCGAGCCGTCCGTCCGTATTCTCGCGCGTTCCAAGCGTTATGCGGGGCCATATTACGCCGACCTGTTTGGCATCGCCGAGGACGACCTGCTCTATTCCGTTCGACGCCTGAACTGCATAAACGGTAGCCCCGTATCGATTGAGACGGCGCTGATTCCCTGCCTGCTGTTCCCAACCATCGAAGATATTGACGTGTCGGTCTTCAGTTTGTACGAGACCTATGAGATGCTGGGCCGAAAGCCAGTCATGGCACAGGAAAAGCTCGATATCGAAGCGCTGGGCGCACGAGATGCCGGCCTCCTTGGACTGGAACAGGGCGATCTTGTTTTGCTTTTGGAATGCGTGAGCTATGACGCGAGCGGTCAGGCTATCGAGTATGTAAAGTCCTTCAATCGTGGCGATACGGGCGGCTACACCTATACGTACTAGCTGGTATTTTGTGAATAACGGCTGGGAAACTAACCAGTTTTGATCGTTGGGTCAGCTGTATATACAACCTTACAGGGCTCAAAATCGACCGTTCGCCGATGGGGATAAATTAATCGACAAAGAGGTATCAAAAAGCCGTAACCTGTAACTGTGATTGGTATCAAATACTAATGATTTGTTACGAGGTGAGACGATGAAGATGCTCGATTACGTTCAGCTTGCCCATGTGCGTATGGGGGAGAACCTCGAGCGTTCGTCTGAGCTGGTAGCGCAGCTCGTTGATATTTTCCAGTCCGGTTCTTTTGACGCGCTGCGCATCGTTGCTTCGGGTTCGTCGCGCCATGCCGCCGATTGCGCCCGCGATTACCTGCAAGATGCCCTGCAAATGCAGGTGTCCGTTGTGACGCCCGAGGCCTTCGTCGATTTTGAACACACCTATCCGCAGCATGTGCTCAACATTGCCGTTTCGCAGAGTGGCTATTCGACCAATACGATTGCGGCGCTCGATTACATGCGCGCACACGATATGGCTGCAGTTGCGCTCACGGCAAACGTCGAGGCACCCATCAAGGAACACGCTGACATCGTTCTTGACTACGGTGTGGGCGTCGAGTCGGTGGACTTTGTGACTCTGGGCGTCGAGGTGCTCGTTGAGTACCTGGTGCTCTTTGGTATTTACGGCGGTCAGGCGCGCGGAACGATTGACGCCAAGGGCGTTGCCCAGCGTCTTGACGACCTGCGTGAGGCTATCCAGGCCAATGCCGTGATGTGCAAGACCGCCGAGGCATATGTCCAAGACCACATGCTCGAGCTTTCTGAGCACACGCCCGCCATGGTCGTCGGCAACGGCCCCAACTATGGCGTTGCCGAAGAGGCGGCCCTCAAGCTGAGCGAGACCATCAAGATTCCTGCCATGCATCACGAAGGCGAGGAGTTCGTCCACGGTCCCGAGATGCAGATCGTTCCGGGCTATCTGGTGTTTATCGTCGACGATCCGCAGGGGTCGGAGCGTCTTGCGAATATCGCTGATGCGCTATCGAACGTTACGACAAAAACGGTGCTGCTCACGGCCCATCCCAAGGGTAGGGCTCACGAGGTTGCGGTGCCTCAGGTGGCTCCGCTGCTCAGCGCAATTCCCAATCTTGTGTTCTTCCAGACGATTGCGGCCATGATAGCCGAGCGTCTGAAGTCATGGGACGTGCACCCGTATCTCGATGCTGTCTCCAAGCAAATGGAGGTCAAGGCAGAGGGCTACGAAGAGTCAGTCAATGCGCTTAAGGCCAAAGCGGCCGAGTGTTACGGAATGTAAGCGGGTTTTGATGCCCGTTGGCATGGGGGATGTGGAAACAACCCCAGAAAGGAGAGACAAATGAAGGAAACCGAGAAGATCGAGATCATGCATTTCGACCAGGAGGGCTATCTCGAGGACGGCAAGGCGCTCTACGAGACCGGCAAGAAGATGACCGCGCTCGCCGACAAGGTCGCCGACGAGGGCTACGACGCCGTGTTCCTGATGGGCGTCGGCGGCACCTGGGACGAGCTCATGCAGCTCGAGTACCTCATGA
>JAXJLC010000069.1:0-1684 GCA_036297365.1 Collinsella sp. | reverse complement strand
GTTGCCGTAGCGGATATTATCCATCACGGTGCCGGTGAACAGGTTCACGTCCTGCAGCACAACGCCCAGCGAGCGGCGCAGATCGGCCTTGCGAATCTTGTTGACGTTGATGCCGTCGTAGCGGATCTTGCCGTCGGCGATGTCATAGAAACGGTTGATGAGGTTGGTGATGGTCGTCTTGCCGGCACCGGTGGCGCCGACAAACGCGACCTTCTGGCCCGGCTTGGCAAACACGGACACACCGTGCAGCACCTCATGGTCGGGTGTGTAGCCAAAGTCGACGTTATCCATGACCAGGTCGCCGCGCAGCGGTACGTACTCGATCTCGCCGGTCGCGCGGTGCGGGTGCTTCCACGCCCACATACCGGTGTGGTGGTCGGCCTCCTCGAGCTGCCAGGTGTCGGGATTCACCTGTGTGTTGACAAGCGTCACGTAGCCCTCGTCGGCCTCGGGCTCCTCGTCGAGTAGCTCAAAGATACGCTCGGCGCCGGCAAGGCCCATGACCACGGCGTTGATCTGCTGCGAGATCTGGCCGATCTGGCCGCAGAACTGCTTGGTCATGTTGAGGAACGGCACCACGACGGCGATGGAGAGCGCCATGCCCGAGAGGCTCAGGTTGGGCACGCCCAGCGCCAGGAAGATGCCGCCGGTCAGCGCGACCAGCACGTAGAGCAAGTCGCCCAGGTTCCCGAGGATCGGCATGAGGATGTTGGCGTACATGTTGGCCTTCTGCGAGACCTCGAAGAGCTTCTCGTTGCGCTCGTCAAAATCGGCCTCGGCGGCGGACTCGTGACAGAACGCCTTGACGACTTTCTGGCCGTTCATGACTTCCTCGATATGGCCCTCGACCACGCCGAGCTCGGTTTGCTGCGCGATAAAGAAGCGCGCGGAGTTGGAGCCGAGCAGCTTGGTCATAAAGGTCATAAAGGCGATGCCGGCAATGATGACCAGGCACATCCACACGCTGTAATACAGCATGATGAAGAACACGGTGACGATGACGATGATCGTCATGAGCAGGTTGGGTAGCGACTGGCTGATCATCTGACGCAGCGTGTCGATGTCGTTGGTGTAGTGGCTCATGATGTCGCCGCGCTGGTGCGTGTCGAAGTAGCGAATCGGCAGGTCCTGCATGCGGTTGAACATCTTTTCGCGCAGCTTCTCGAGCGAGCCCTGCGTGATGACGGCCATGGCGCGGTTCCAGAAGAGCGAGGAGGCGACGCCCACGGCGTAGATGCAGCCGAGGGTGGTCACGAGCTTCAGAATCTTGGGCTGCGCGGCCGTCCAGTCGCCCGACTGCCACGATTCGCTAATGACCTGCAGCGCGCTCTGGAGAAACGTCGCGCCGATGGAGTTGATGATGGCGCAGAGCACAACGCCGGCGACGACGAGGGGCAAAAGCACCGGGTAGAAGCCAAAGAGCATCTTGATCAGGCGCGTCATGGTGCCGCCCTTGCGGTTGCGCGCGCGCTCGGCGGTAGCGGCCTTACTCATGTGCCTCGCCTCCTTCCTGGGTCTGAGCTTGCGGTGCGGATGCCTCGGTGTCGGCTGCGGCGGTCTCGCCCGCGTCCTCGCCTTCGGCACTCATCTTATTTTGCGAGGTAAAGGTCTCGCGGTAGATCTCGCTCGTCTTGAGCAGCTCATCGTGGTTGCCGATGTCCTTGATGCGGCCGCCCTCCATGAC
>JAXJLC010000068.1:0-4058 GCA_036297365.1 Collinsella sp. | reverse complement strand
CGTCCTTTGGCCGACGAGTCGCACTACCGCGCCGACCGCCATGAGGCATTCCGCAAGGTCAAACGCATCAACTCGTGTAGCCGCCATCAGCTGGGCATTGCGCGCGAGCTTGCCGCTTGGCGCGAGGACCGCGCCGAGCGTCGCAACATCCCGCGCAAGTGGGTCATGTCCGACGATACGCTGCTGGCCCTGGTTAAGCGCAATCCCGTGCGTGTCGAGGAGTTCCGTAGCATCCGCGGTACCGACCAGCTGGGGGAGCGCGACGTGGATGGCGCGTTGATGGCCATCAAGCGCGGCGCAAGCTGTCCGCACGATCGCCTGCCGCTCATGGTGCGCGGGCATCGCCAGATTTCGCCGGAGCTTGAGAGCGTGACGGATCTCATGTACGCGCTCATCCGCCTGGTTGCCGAGCGCTCGGGCGTGGCGACCTCGGTCATTGCCTCGCGCGATGACCTGGCCGACTACATTGAGCATCCCGAGCAAAGCCCCCTGCGCGAAGGCTGGCGCTTTGAGCTCGTGGGTTCGCGCCTGGACGATCTGCTCTCGGGCAACATGGGGTTGACGGTGAAGGACGGCAAAATTGAATTGCTATAAGGAAGCCTAGCCGCTTGAGTGGGTAGAATGCCTCCAACGTGTAATTCGATTCGGAGGAATTCGCATGCCCTATTACTATGGTTACGGCTTTGGCATCGACCCGCTGTACCTGCTGGTTGTCCTTGTTTGTACGGTGCTTGGTCTTGCGGCGCAGAGCTATATCAACTCGACGTACAAGACCTGGTCCAAGGTTCGCTCGGACGGCGACACGGGTGCCACGGTCGCTCGCCGCATGCTCGACGCCAACGGTTGCAACGCCGTGGGTATCAAGGGTGTTGCCGGTGAGCTCACCGACCACTACAACCCGCAGGATAACAACCTGTATCTCTCGGACGCTAACCGTTCGGGCGGATCGGTCGCAAGCGTTGCCGTGGCCTGCCACGAGGCGGGTCATGCCGCCCAGCGTCAGAGCGATTACGCCATGATGAAGGTTCGCACCGCCCTGGTCCCGGTCGTCAACTTTACCCAGAACACCTGGACCATCGTGTTGCTCTTGGGCCTGTTTATGAACATCGCCGGGCTCACGACCCTCGCATTGATCTTCTTCTCGTTTAGTGTGCTGTTCCAGTTGGTTACGCTGCCGGTCGAGATTGATGCCAGCCGACGTGCTGTGGCGTACATCGAGCAGTCGGGTATGAGTTCCAAGCAGGTCAACGGCGCCAAGAAGGTGCTGACGGCAGCGGCGCTTACCTATGTGGCCGCAGCGCTCACTTCGATCATTCAGCTGCTCTACCTGATGGCCCGCTACAACAGAAACTCCAACCGATAACAAATTGGCTTGACAGGCGCCGTGGGGGTTTGTGTCCCTGCGGCGCTGTACTATGAGTTGGACTTAAATTTGCACGGGGCCGGAGCCCTTGTGCACGATGACGAAGGGGGGCTGCGTGGCAGGCTGGAATCTAACCGGCAATGCCGTTTCCGCCGAGTTCGACGGTTCGGACGAGCAGGAGCGCAAGGAGCTCAGCGTGAGCCAGGCGGTAGAGATCGCTGCCGGTGCGCTCGATGCCATTCCGCAGCTGAGCGTTCTGGGCGAGGTCACGGGTTTTCGTGGTCCTAACGCCCGAAGCGGCCACTGCTATTTCCAGATCAAGGACGACTCGGCCGCCGTCGACTGCATTATCTGGAAGGGCGCCTATCTCAAGCGCACCTTCGATCTGCGCGATGGCATGCAGGTGAGCTTTAAGGGCAGCTTCAATCTCTATAAGCCCACGGGTCGCATGAGCTTTGTTGCCCGCTCGTTTTCGTTGGCGGGGGAGGGTCTGCTGCGTCAACAAGTGGCGCAACTGGCCGAAAAGCTACGCCGCGAGGGCCTGATGGACGAAGCGCGCAAGCGCCGCATCCCGGTGTTCTGCTCCCGCGTGGCGGTCGTCACCTCGCTTTCGGGTGCCGTAATCGACGACGTCAAGCGCACGTTGCGTCGTCGCAACCCGCTCGTCGAGCTCGTCTGCGTGGGCGCCAAGGTTCAAGGCGAGGGTGCGCCGGCCGAGCTCATCGAGGGCTTGCGCCGCGCCGCTTCCATTACGCCGGCGCCCGACTGTATTTTGCTGGTGCGCGGCGGCGGCTCCTTTGAGGACCTCATGACCTTTAATGACGAGGAGCTTGCCCGCGCGGTGGCGGCTTGTCCTGTGCCCGTGGTGACCGGTATTGGCCATGAGCCCGATACCTCGATTTGCGACATGGTGAGCGACCGTCGCGCCTCCACGCCAACGGCAGCGGCAGAATCGGTGGCGCCGGCTATGACGGAGTTGGCCGACGTGCTCGAGACGCGCCATCAGCGTCTGGGCGCCGCGATGGCTTCGATGATCGGGTCGGATCAGGTCGATCTGGAAATGCTCGACCAGCGCGGTCGTCGAGCCTGGGATGCCTATACGGCTCGTCTGGGCGACGCGCTCGATGCAGCCGCATGCCGCCCGTGCCTCAACGACCCAACGTTTATGGTCGAGCGTCGCGAGTCCGAGCTTGCCCTGACGGCCGATCGTCTGTCCGGCGCCATAACGCGTTCGGTTGGGGCCTTCCGCTCCAACTTCGAGCGTCTGCCCGAGCGCTTGATCGCAAGCACCTCAGGGCTCGATGGCAAGCGCCATGCGCTCACACTTGCGAGTTCCCGCCTGGAGCATCAGGGGCGCACGATGCTCAGCAAACCCGCGTCCGACCTGGGCCGTGCGGCAGCCTCACTCGATGCCCTGTCGCCGCTCAAGGTGCTTGCCCGCGGCTATTCCATTGCATATAGCGAAGCCGGTGTGGCTACGAGCGCCAAGACCTTTAAGCCAGGCGACGCCATTCGCGTGCGTATGGCAGACGGCATCGTGGCGGCAACGGTCGATACGGTCGAGTAAGCCGTGTTTCATAGCGATAAACCTTTAGGAAAGGAAACAGATATGGCAGAGAAGACCCCGGTCGAGCAGCTTACGTACAAGCAGGCCTCGCAGGAACTGGAGCTCATCATCCGTAGCTTGGAGTCGGGCGATATGGAGCTCGAGGAGTCGCTCGAGAGCTATACCCGCGGCGTCGAGCTCCTCAAGAGCCTGCGCACCCGCCTGTCCGATGCCGAGCAGAAGGTCTCGGTGCTCCTTAAGGACGTCGACGGCAACGATGTGCTCGCCGACGGCGAGGCCGCCAACACCGACGACAACCTCTCGTTCTAACCATCTCGCAGCCTACTTTGGGGTAGTCTTTTTGGGACGGGGCTTTTTTGACTACCCTTGCGCGACGGCTTGCCGAGTGTTTGCGCTTGCGAAAAAGTAGTCAAAAAAGCCCCGTCCCAAAAAGACTACCTTGGTCTGTGAGAAAGGAACCTACCATGTGTGATTGCATCTTCTGCAAAATTGCCAACCACGAGATCCCCTCGACCGTTGTCTATGAGGACGACCGGGTCATCGCCTTCGACGACCTCAACCCCCAGGCGCCGGTCCACACCCTCGTGATCCCCAAGAAGCACTACAGCGACATCGCCGACAACGTGCCTGCCGAGACCATGGGCGCCATGGCCCACGCCATCCAGGAGGTCGCTAAGGCCAAGGGCCTGGAGGACGGTTTCCGCGTCATCTCCAACAAGGGCGTCAACGCCGGTCAGACCGTCATGCACTTCCACATGCACGTCCTCGGCGGCAAGAACCTGGGCGAGAACCTCATCTGAGGACGCACAGCCCGTCGCCTTGGCTGCCTTTGGAGTAACCTATGCAGCTTTCTCAACTCGAATACCTTCAAGCGGTAGCGAACTACGGCGGCGTGCGCAAAGCGGCTCGCGCCGTTCACGTGAGCCCACAGGCCGTTTCGTCGGCAATCAAAAAGTTGGAATCTGAGTATCAGATTGTTTTGCTCGACCGATCGGCGGGGGAGGCTGTTTTGTCTCCGGCGGGCAGAGAATTTGCGCGTCGTGCACGCGTGATCCTGGCACAAGTCGACGATCTCAAAAAGTACGCTCAATCGGGGAACGGCGGCGTTTCGCCCGACGGCCACTTCCG
>JAXJLC010000067.1:0-2698 GCA_036297365.1 Collinsella sp. | reverse complement strand
GCGCCTACACCGTCGAGATCAACGGAAAGCCCATCACCTTCCTTGACACGCCGGGCCACGCCGCCTTCACCTCCATGCGTGCCCGCGGCGCCATGTGCACCGACATCGCCATTCTGGTCGTTGCGGCGGACGACGGCATCATGCCGCAGACCGTCGAGGCCATCAACCACGCCAAGGCCGCGAACATCCCCATCATCGTCGCGGTCAACAAAATGGATAAGCACGGCGCAAACGCCGAAAACATCAAGCAGGAGCTCACGAAATACGACCTCATCCCCGAGGAGTGGGGCGGACAGAACATGTTCGTCAACATCTCGGCCAAGCAGAAGATCGGTATCGACGATCTTCTGGAGACCGTGCTGCTCCAGGCCGACGTGCTCGAGCTTAAGGCCAACCCGGACACCTTTGCCTCCGGCAATGTCCTCGAGGCCAAACTCGACAAGGGCCGCGGCTCGGTCGCTACCGTGCTCGTGACCCGCGGTACCTTGCACGTGGGCGATACGCTGGTCGCCGGCCTTACCTACGGCCGCGTCCGCGCTATGCTCGACCCCAAGGGTCGCGCCGTCACCGAGGCCGGTCCCTCCGACGCCGTCGAGATTTTGGGCCTGCAGTCTGTGCCCAACGCCGGCGACGAGTTCCGCGTGTTCGAGGACGAGCGCGAGGCTCGCGCCCTTGCCGACGAGCGTTCGCTCAAGGCCCGTATCGAGGAGCAGAGCCGCGTCAAGCACGTCACGCTCGAGAACCTCTTCGAGACCATTGCCGACGCCGAGGTCAAGGAGCTCAACCTGATCATCAAGGCCGACGTCCAGGGTTCCATCGAGGCCCTTCAGGACTCGCTCGACAAGATGGATCAGTCCGAGGTTCGCATCAACACGATCCACTCCGCCGTTGGCGCCATCAACGAGACCGACGTCGTCCTGGCCGACGCCTCTAACGCCATCATCATCGGCTTTGGCGTCCGTCCCGACGGTAAGGCCCGCTCCGCCGCCGAGCGCGAGGGCGTCGAGATCCGTTGCTACGACGTCATCTACAAGTGCCTCGAGGAGCTCGACGCCGCCCGTATCGGCATGCTCAAGCCCACCGAGGTCGAGGTCGCCACGGGTACCGCGACCGTCCTGGACACCTTCAAGGTGCCCAAAGTCGGTATCGCCGCCGGTGTCCGCGTCGAAGAGGGCGAGATCGCCGCGACCGATTCCGTGCGTCTGGTGCGCGACGGTATCGTGGTCTTCAACGGCAAGATCGCCTCGATGCGCCACTACAAGGACGAGGCCAAGAGCCTCAAGAGCGGTTCCGAGGGCGGCATTGGCCTGGAGAACTTCCAGGACATCAAGCCCGGCGACCAGATCGAGGGTTACCGCATCGACCAGGTTGCCCGTACCGAGTAGGGGGTAGCGCTATGAAGCAAACGCAGGCAACCCGCCGTCTGGGCGAGCAGCTTCGCGAGAAGCTCGGTTATATCCTGCTCTTTGAGGTTTCCGATCCGCGTCTCGACCTGGTTACTTTGACTGCGGTCGAGGTCGCGGTGGACCGTTCGTTCGCGCGCGTGTACGTGTCGTGCGATGCGAGCCGCTACGACGAGGTCATGGAGGCGCTCGCAAGCGCCAAGGGCCGTATTCGCAGCTTGTTGGCTCGCTCGCTCGATTGGCGTGTTACGCCCGAGCTCGATTTTCGCATCGATCGCTCGACCGATGAGGCCGAGCGCATCACGCGTGCGCTGGAAAACGTTCCCGCCACGCTTGCGATCGAAAAGGACGAGGACGGCTATCCGATAGTGGATGCCGCCCAGGAGGCAGCTTTAGATGACTAATTCCGCCGACCTCGCCTCGTGCGAGTCTGCAGATATTCAGCGACGCATCCTCGAGCTCATCGAGGGTGCGTCCTCCATTGCGATTTCGGGACATACTTCTCCCGATGGCGACGCCTTGGGCTCCGTATTGGGTCTGGGCCTTTCGCTCATGAAGTTTTTCCCCAACAAGGACATTGCGCTGCTGCTGGCAGACGATGACCCGGTTCCGCGTATCTACCGCTTTATGGAAGGCTCCGATCGCCTGGTGCCGGCATCTTCGTACACCGGCAATCCGGACCTGTTCATCTCGGTGGACGTACCGGTCGTCGAGCGTCTCAATAATTCCGCCGAGGTGCTTCGTCGTTCCAAGCATGTGGTGTGCTTCGACCACCATCCGGCGCGCGAGGAGTTTGCCGAGCTCAGCCTGAGACGCGTCGAAGCTGCAGCCTGCGCTATGATCATCGACCGTTTCTTGGATAATTGCGGCATTGTCGCCCGTGATGGCGTCGCGACCTGCTTGCTGTGCGGCTTGGTGACCGACACCGGCCGTTTCCAGTACCAGAACGCCGATGCTGCTGCGTTCCATGCGGCCTCGCGTCTAGTTGCCCACGGTGCCGATCCGGCGCGTGTGGCACTCGAGGTATATCAGAGCATGCGCGTTGAGTTTTTGCACCTCAAGTCCATCGTTATGGGCCGCATCAAGACGGTGGCTCACGGGCGCGTCGCATATAGCTACGCGTACCAGAGTGACCTTGAGGCTTGCGGTGTCACCTCGGATGAGTGCGACGGCCTGGTCGATGTGGTGCGTTCGGTGATGGGCGTCGAGGTCTGCATGTTCTTAAAGGGCATTGAGGGCGATACCAAGGTGCGTGGCAACCTGCGCTCCAAGGGCGACCTCGATGTGTCCGAGAT
>JAXJLC010000066.1:0-10688 GCA_036297365.1 Collinsella sp. | reverse complement strand
GGCATAAGCGTCTACAAACTCGACAGTGATGGGCCCGTAGTACGCCGTCTTGGGCGCCCAGAAATACACGTACTCAACGGTCTCGCCCGGGCCGATATCTGGCCTCTCGGAAAGGTCGATGCCCTCGTGCAGCTCATCGGGAGCCTCGCTTGCAACGTAGTCGAGCACGGCCGCCTTGCCGGAAGTAAACAACGGGTCGCCTGCCTCAAGATCGCCCTGGGCAGCATGCACGTTAAAGGAACTGAACGTCCTGTTCTTTGTGTTGTTGTTGGTGATCTTGATGTGCAGGTAAAAGCCGTCCTGCAGCTTGGCATCGCCGCGATAGAACGTACCGTGAGCCACCGACTCATAGGTAATGCCTGCCACCTCGACCGTCTGCGAATCATAGGCCCTGGGCTTTTCCTGCACAGGCGCGCTGCCGCCCGAACCGCCAGGCGAGCCGCTCGGAGCACTACCGCCACAGCCGGCCACTGTACACGCCAGCACGGCCGAAAGCGTCACGGTGGGAATTCCTAACAGCAGTTTCTTTGTCATGGGCCTCATCATTCTCACCGCTCCTTTCGGCTTGCAGCTCATCCATTGCCCGAGTCCCAAGTCGACCCCGTGGCATCGGCTTCCACTATGAGCGTATGACGAAACACGGCGCCGGCGAAGTGACCCGTGGCCCAAATAACGACCCACCAGCGTTCCTTATGGGCCAAAAGAACTCGCACAGGCACGCCCCCGGCCCATAAAACGAGACGTCTGTCCCAATGTTCGATTCGATCCAACAATCCGCACGACACGTTTTCGACAACGTATCCAACCGCAAACGCAGCAAGACGCATTCGGCCGCCTTCAAATTTACTCGGGCAGAACCGACTCGGTTTTGTCCGAGTAAACTCGAGCATAAACTGATCCATGCGATACAATTAACTCGGACAAAACCGAGTCGGAAGGAACCGAGTAAGTGGAATTTATTGGCAGGGAGCGTGAGCTCGCCCGTATTAAGAAAACGCTCAAAGCACCCGAGCAGCGCAATGTTCTCATTTACGGCAGGCGTCGCGTCGGAAAAAGTGAGCTCATCAAGCAGGCGCTAACCGATTTGTCGGACGTCGCAACGGTCTATTACGAGTGCCGCCAAACCTCCGAGGCAGACAACCTCGAGAGTCTGTCCGTCCTTGTTGCTGAAGCGCTGAGCTTTCCTCCGCTCGCCTTCACAGGCATCCGCGAGCTCATCGAATTTCTGTTTGCCCAAGCTAAAGACAAGAACATTACCCTCGTTCTCGACGAATACCCCTACTTGAGAGATGCGGTTAAAGGCTTAGACAGCATTCTTCAGACCTCAATCGACGCCCACAGGGAAGACTCACGTTTAAACATTGTCCTGTGCGGCTCCTACGTTGAGATTATGAAATCCCTCATCGAGCATGAAAGCCCCCTCTACGGGCGAATTGATCTCGCGCTTGAGCTTAAGCCCATGGATTACTTTGACGCTGCGAAGTTCTATCCCGCGTTCTCGCCCGAGGACAAGGTGCGGCTCTATAGCGTTTTTGGCGGTATCCCCTTTTACAATCGCCTCATCGATCAATCCCAAAGCGTACGCGACAACATCATCGAGCTCGTCACGGAACCTGGCGCCCGCTTAGAAAGCGAGGTGCCGTCCTATCTCAACGCCGAGATCTCGAAGATGACCAACGCCAACGAAGTTTTCGGGGCTCTCGCACAAGGCTACTCCCGTTGGGGGGACGTGCTGGCACAGTCGCACGTCTCGAGCGGTCCGGCCATGGCAGACGTGCTCGACAAGCTCATGTCACTCGAAATCGTCCAAAAGCGTGCACCCATCAACGACCCTACGAACAAGCGCAAGTCTGGCTACTTTGTAGTGGATCCGCTTTCGCTCTTTTACTATCGCTATGTTTTCCGCAATGCCTCAGCGCGTCAGCTGCTCGACCCGGAAGTCTTCTATGATCGTCACGTCTTCCAAGACTTCGAGGAAAACTACGTTCCTCATATGTTCGAGGAGATCTGCCGTCAATACCTCGTGCGGCAGAACAGGACCGGCAAGATCGAACCGGCTTTCGACGCCATAGGCAAGTACTGGTACGACGACCCCGCAAACAAAACGAGCGGCGAATTCGATGTGGTAACGCAAGACCCCGAGGGCTACGCATTCTACGAAGCAAAGTTCCGCAAATCCCCCATCACGCAAAAAATGGTCGACGAGGAAATCGCCCAAGTCGAGGCAACGGGACTCAAGTGCCATCGCTATGGATTCTTCTCCCGTTCGGGCTTCGAAGCTGGCGAAAGCGATCGAACCGTCTTCATCGACCTGCCGCAGATGTTTGGATAGGACAGGACAGGTCCCTCCCGCATTCCAAGCATTCATTATCTAATCGAACGGTTGTTCGATGGATTTCGTGTTGGGTGGAATCGTCTGTGGGCTGGGCTATGCTACCTTGACTATCTATATGACTTAAACGCAGCAAAGGAGCACCGAGAGAGCGAGTATGGCAAAAAACACCGCAAACTATGGTAACGACAGTATCCGCCAGCTCAAGGACGAGGAGCGCGTACGCCTGCGCCCCGCCGTCATCTTTGGCTCGGACGGACTCGACGGCTGCGCGCATGCCGCCTTCGAGATCCTGTCCAACGCCGTTGACGAGGCGCGCCAGGGCTACGGCAAGCTCATCACCCTTACCGCCTTTCGCGATGGTTCCATTCAGGTAGAGGACAACGGCCGCGGCTGCCCGCTCGACTGGAACCCCTCCGAGAAGCGCTTTAACTGGGAACTCGTCTTTTGCGAGCTCTACGCCGGCGGCAAATACAACAATAACCAGGGCGGCGACTACGACTTCTCGCTCGGTACCAATGGCCTGGGCTCGTGCGCGACCCAGTACGCCTCCGAGTACATGGACGTCACGGTTTGGCGCGATGGCAACAAGTACTCCCTGCACTTTAAGAAGGGCAAGGTCGTCGGCGCCAAAAAGAAGGCGCTCGAGATTGAGCCCAGCGACGAGGACCGTACCGGTACCACCATCAAGTGGCGTCCCGATCTTGAGGTCTTTACCTCCATCAGCATCCCCCACGATTGGTATCGCGAGACCATGCGCCGTCAGGCCGTGGTCAACGCCAACGTGACCTTCCGCCTGCGCATTGAGGGCGACGATGGCGAGTTTTCCGAAGAGGATTTTTGCTATCCCAAGGGCATCGAGGACTATGTTCTCGAGAAGGTCGGTACCGACTACCTCACCGAGCCCTTCTTTATCGAGGCCGACCGTCGCGGTCGCGATCGCGAGGACCTGCCCGACTACAACGTAAAGATCACCGCGTGCATGTGCTTCTCGCGCACCTTCATGATGCAGGAGTACTACCACAACTCGTCGTGGCTCGAGAACGGCGGCTCGCCCGAGAAGGCCGCCCGCAGCGCTCTGACCAGTGCCATCGATGCTTACATTAAGCAACAGGGCAAGTACAACAAAAACGAGAGCGGCATTAAGTGGCAGGACGTCCAGGACTGTCTGGTGCTGGTGACCAACTGCTTCTCCACCCAGACGTCCTACGAAAACCAGACTAAGAAGGCCATCAACAACCGCTTTATCCAGCAGGCCATGACGGCATTCTTTAAGGAGCGCCTCTCGACCTACTTGATCGAGAACAAAGATGCCGCCAACAAGATCATGGAGCAGGTGCTCATCAACAAGCGTTCGCGCGAGAACGCCGAGAAGACGCGTCAGAGCATCAAGACCAACCTACAGCAGAAGACCGACATGGCCAACCGCGTGCAGAAGTTCATCGACTGCCGCTCCAAGGACAAGAGCCGCCGCGAGATCTATATCGTAGAGGGCGACTCGGCAGCGGGCGCCATTCGCACCTCGCGCGATGCCGAGTTCCAGGGTGTCATGCCCGTCCGAGGCAAAATCCTCAACTGCCTGAAAGAGGACTACCCGCGCATCTTTAAGTCCGACATCATCATGGACCTCATGCGCGTGCTGGGCTGCGGCGTGGAGATCAAGGACAAGCGCATCAAGAACCTCGGTGCCTTCGACCTGGACAACCTCAACTGGAACAAGGTCATTATCTGTACGGACGCCGACGTCGACGGTTATCACATCCGCACGCTCGTGCTCACCATGCTCTACCGCCTGGTGCCCACGCTTATCGACGAGGGCTACGTGTATATCGCCGAATCGCCGCTCTACGAGATCAACTGCAAAGAGAAGACCTACTTTGCCTACACCGAGCTCGAGAAGAACGGCATCCTCAAGGAAATCGGCGACCAAAAGTGCTCCATCAACCGCTCTAAGGGTCTTGGTGAGAACGACCCGGACATGATGTGGCTCACCACCATGAACCCCGAGACGCGTCGCCTGATCAAGGTTGAGCCCGAGGACGTCACCAAGATGGAAACCATGTTCAACCTGTTGCTCGGCAACGACGAGGCGGGCCGCAAGCGCCATATCTCGGAGCACGGCAAGGAATACCTGGACCAGCTGGACCTGCAGTAGCAGCAAATCGATAACGACGGCCCTTAAGAAGTTCAAGAGGATATCGTGGCAAAGAAGAAGACGAAGAACCAGCCGAAGAAAAAGCAGGTCAACGCCGAGAACGTCATCGGCCTGCACTCCGAGGTCACCGACCAGCCGATCACGCAGACGCTCGAGGTCAACTACATGCCCTACGCCATGAGCGTCAACGTCTCGCGTGCGTTCCCCGAGATCGACGGCTTTAAGCCCTCGCACCGCAAGCTGCTCTACACCATGTACAAGATGGGTCTGCTCAAGGGCGAGCGCCAGAAGAGCGCCAACATCGTGGGCCAGACCATGAAGCTCAACCCGCACGGCGATGCCGCGATCTACGAGACGATGGTGCGCCTGGCAACCGGCAACGAGGCGTTGCTCGCACCGTTCGTTGAGTCGAAGGGCAACTTTGGCAAGTACTATTCGGGCGACCTGAGCTACGCCGCCTCGCGTTATACCGAAGCCAAGCTCTCCCCCATCAGCGCCGAGATCTTCAAGGACATCGACAAGGACCCGGTCGACTTCGTCGACAGCTACGACGGTGCCATGAAGGAGCCGCGCCTGCTGCCCACCACGTTCCCCAACATCCTTGTCTCGGCCAACAAGGGCATCGGCGTCGCCATGGCGTCCGACATCTGCGGCTTCAACCTCAACGAGGTCTGTACTGCCACGATGCATTACCTCAAGGATCCCGACTGCGATCTGCTCGAGTACATGCCCATGCCCGACTTCTCGACCGGCGGCGAAATTATCTACCGCCGCGAGGAGATGGAGAAGATCGTCGAGACCGGCCTTGGCAGCTTCCAGATCCGCTCCCGCTGGCGCTGGATTCCCGAAGAGCGCATCATCGAGGTCTACGAGATCCCCTACACCACCAAGACCGATGTCATCATCGAGCGCATCGTCAAGCTCTCCAAAGAGGGCAAGGTCAAGGAGATCGCTGACATCCGCGACGAAACCGACCTTTCGGGTCTGCGCATCGCCATCGACCTTAAGCGCGGTGTCGACCCCGACAAGCTCATGGCCAAGCTCTATCGCTCGACCACACTGTAGGATTCGTTCTCGTGCAACTTCAACGTGCTGGTCGATGGTTACCCTCGCGTTATGGGTGTGCGTCAGATCCTGCACGAGTGGGTCAAGTGGCGTATTGAGTCCACGCGTCGCCGTATCAACTTTGACCTGGGCAAAAAGTCCGAGCGCCTGCACCTGCTGCACGGCCTCGAGGCGATTTTGCTCGACATCGACAAGGCCATCGCCATCATCCGCGGCACCAAGCTCGAAGCCGAGGTCGTGCCCAACCTTATGAAGGGTTTCGACATCGACGAGACCCAGGCCGAGTTTGTTGCCGAGCTTAAGCTCCGCAATATCAACGAGGAGTACATCCTCAACCGCACCAAGGACATTGCCAAGCTTGAGGGCGAGATTGCCGAGCTTGAGGAGATTCTCTCCAGCGAGGAGAACATCAAGAAGGTCATCAGCGACGAGCTGGCCGCGGTCAACAAGAAATATGTGATGCCGCGTCGCACGGGCAGGATCGAGCCCCACGAGGTCATCGAGGTAAGCCTGGAGCCCGAGGTCGAGGAGTACCCGGTCACCATCATGCTCTCGCGCGATGGCTACCTTAAGAAGATGACGGACCGCGTGCTCAAGAAGGCCACCACGCTCAAGTACAAGGACGGCGACAAACCCTTTATCGAGTTCCCGTCCTCCAACACGCACGAGCTGCTCGTGTTTACCAACAAGAGCCAGGTGTACAAGTGCAAGGTTGCGGCATTTGAGGACACCAAGTCGGCCCAGCTGGGCTCGTACCTGCCGACCGATCTTGAGATGGAACCCGACGAGAGTGTCATCTGGGTCATCGACCCCGAGGACTACAAGGCCGACGTGTTGTTCGTCTTTGAGAACGGCCGCGTGGTGCGCGTCGCGCTTTCTGGATACGTCACCAAGACCAACCGCAAACGCCTCAAGAACGCCATCTACGGCGGCAGCAAGTTGCTGTATGCCCAGGTGCTCAAGGAAGATCGCGACATCGCGCTGGTCTCGAGCGACTATCGTTTGATGAACTTCAACACGTCGCTGCTCAAGACCAAGACGACTACCAACACGCAGGGCGTCCAGGCCTTTACGGCCAAGAAGGGCCGCTCGGTCACCACCGTCGGCACGACCGAGGAGATTCTTGGCGCCGGCGTCTCGGCCGAGAAGTTCACCGCGCAGAGCCTCCCCTCAGCCGGTGCCCTCATGAAGGAAAACGACATGCCGAGCCTGTTTGATTAGGACGACGGCAGAACCGCCATAGTTTTACAAAGCAGTGGGGCCCGGAGCGCAGCAATATCGCGCCCCGGACCCCGCTCGTTGCGGAGGTCATCCTCGGAAATGTCGACGATACGGGGGCTTCCCGCACCGTCCTAAGCCGTTAGCAAAACTCGCAAAAGTTAGCAAAAGTTGCAAAAATTAGCAAAACTTGCAAAGGAGCTACCATGCAGTGCAGCAAGAGCCCCTTTACCCCGACGTTCCGAAGCGTCCCTCCCTTTCTAGCGAATCGCGAACACATCCTCCGTGATATCAACCGTGGCTTTATCAACGGCCCGGGAGACCCCAACCTGTCGACCATTTTTACGGGCGCAAGAGGAACGGGTAAGACGGCGCTTCTCTCGCTCCTTTCAAAAACGGCGCTTGAACACGGCTGGATCGCAGCAAATGTCTCCCGCCATGCCAGGCATGCTCGAAGATATTATCGAGCGAACCAAAGAAGCGGCAGATAGCTACCTTTCACAGTCTCACGCGCGCATGAACGGCGTTCAAATTGGTCCAGTGGGCATCGATTGGACATATGTTCAAGAAGCCCAGGGCAACTGGCGCACGTGCATGAATGGCATCTTCAGGCAACTCGAGAAGCACGGCATCGGGCTTCTCTCGAAACGACCTATCGAGAGCTTTCCGATAAAGACATTGAGTTTTTGCTCGCGATGCTGCCCGATTCTGGCCCCAGCAGGATCTCGGAGATAGCCAAACGCATGGGCGTCGCCAGCAACTACGCAAGCCAATACAAACGCCGCCTCCTGGAGGACGGCGTCATTGGAGAGCGCGGGCGTGGTCTCGTTGGCTTTGACATTCCCGCGTTCAGGGAATTCTTGAACGAGAAGGCGTTCTAGCACGCCGGAATTGTCCGCGGAAGCATCAACGCATGGCAATCAGCATTCCTCTTGGTAAGGGAAGTAGGCTTTCCGCCAACGCTGATTGCCATGCGTTCTTCTTGTCCTTAGGCGAGCTTGCGAGCGAGCTCTCGCACCTCTTTCAACTTGGGCGACGATACCATGCTGTCGCGCTCGGTCATACCGCTGATGGTGACAATGCCCTGGTCCTCCCACTTGCAGTACGCGCAGGTTGACTTATCCATAGCGATCGCCGCATCATAGACGCCCTCGCTATGGCTATCGAGCAAAAGGGCCGTCTTGGTGAACGGGAAGCCCGTAGCACCGAAGGCGTACAGGCGGTCGATGGCGGCCTTCTCCTGCGCGGTGATATCGAACCAGTAGATAGGCGAGGCAAAGACGACCATGTCTGCGTCTTTCAGCGGCTCGATCACGTCGGCCATGTCATCCTTCTGCACACAGGTGCCCTCATGGGTAAAGCAGTACTGGCATCCCAGACAACCAGCGATCTTTTTGCCGGCAACGCGGATGACCTCGACCGTATGGCCGGCCTCGCGCGCGGTCTCGGCAAAGGCCTCGACCATGGTGTCGGTATTGGCACCCTTGCGCGGGCTACCACTCAATACAACGATATTCATAGAAATCTCCCTCCTTCATGCCGCAGGCGCGCGGCACACATTTCGTTGTAACCAAAACAGATGAAGCTATTCAGTCGTCCGCAGACCACATCTCTCGTTCGTGCTCTCTAGACAAGGCGCAAACGGTGCTGCACCCCCTGTCGCGCTATATCCCTACGCAGTGTTCAGAACCCCTGCTCACCGAGCAGCACCGCGCGAGGTCCAGCACGAGTACGCCTTCCCGGGTACAGGTCTCATGCCCTATGCGGGAGATGAGGACCTTCGGGAACACGTCCCCGATGGGCAGAAGCGACGCGAGCTCCCCCTCAAGCATCAAGTTGATGCTCATATCGCCTCTCACATACGCTCTCCTTCCCGGTTTCGAAACTCGAATTGATTTAAAGTTTCGAAACCGGGAAGGCAATATACAAAAGGATGTGTCGAGGAACGAATCCCAGCCACGTCATGTCGGCAGCGATGAAGGGCGCATCCGCGCGTGCTACAATGCGGGCATCAGAGATGAAAACACAGTCCCCGTCGGGTAGTCGTGGGCGTGCGGGAGTCCGCATCAGTAACCTGCCTCCTTGGTTGTCCCCTCTCTGCATGGTCATCTACATAAAGGAGGAACCAGCCATGCAGATCAGCGTGTCGTCCACCCTGACCGTATATCACGACGGTCAATTCTGGGTCGGGCTGGCGGAGCACGTCGAGGGCGGAAAGTACGGCGTCGCCCGCATCGTCTTCGGCGCGGAGCCGTCCGATGAGGAGATCCTGCGATTCGTTACAAGCGAATGGGAGAAGCTCTCGTTCTTCGGCGACAAGGCCATTGAAACAAACAAGCCCGCGAAGAACCCCAAGCGGCGCGCCCGTGAGGCGGCGAAAGCCCTTAAGCGGCCCGCGATGAGCACCAAGGCGCAGCAGGCGCTCGCAGCACAGAGAGAAGCGATGAAACAGGAGTCAGCTCATGCAAGAAGCCGACGCCGCGCGGAAGAGGCTGATGTGCGCTTCGAGCAGCGAAAGCTGAAGCGCAAGCAGAAGCATCGTGGGCATTGATTGCCATTTGCAGCAAGGCAAACCATATACAGCAGCGGCGCCAGTTCCACTTGAAGCCGACACCGCGTAGACGCTGATGGTGACGGCTATGCACGGGCACGGGCGCGCCACCGCACTTCACAGCTTGTTTCTCAAGTATTTGGGACGCACACGCGGCGTTCAAAAATGCGGAGCGACTCCGCATGGCTCGAGACTGAGCCGAGGTGCCCTACTTCTCGCCTTCCAGCAGGCCCACGATGCGATCGATGTCGACGGCAAAGCGGGGCCTTCCCTCGCGCTCATAGAGGTCAAGGTACGCCTGGCACTCGGAGACAATGCGTTTGGTGTTGCCATCGATGATGCGCTGGAGCGTCTCGTAGTAGGCCGAGCCCTCGGTCCTGAAGCGGCGCTGGTAGGCCTTGGTTCTGGGGAACATCTTGATGTAGTGGATGCCGTGGCGGCAGCCGGGGCGCGTCGTGGGGCGGGGTGGCAACGCAAAGTACTGGTCTTTGGGCACGTTAGGGGCGATGTTGGAACGCAGCGGCACGGCGAAGTCCCTGCGCTTTCCGTGGAAACGCAGCCTCACCACCACGATGCAGGGGCGGTCGCGCTTAAGCATGAGCTCGCGGTCGCCATCGACGAGGTCGAAAAAGTCCTGGGGGATGGATACGATCTTCACCGGCTACGCCCCCTTCATACGAAGCGGGGCCCGCATCGCTGCAGGCCCCTACAGGTGGGCGATATTCTACGCCTTGCGGCACCCCGTCGCCCACGGAGGTTAAACGTACACGTAAGCCGTACTCTGAAAGCCGCGGCTTCCGGCAAGTAGCTTATACCACGAAAGATCGCTTTCAATGCGCATGGCTCGCAAAATAACACTCGCCGGGCCGTCACCCCTGATCTTCTCGACCGTCTCCTTCGGGTACTTATTGCGTGCCACTGGCACCTCCGTCCTTGTTATCGCGATAAACACACCATGAGTGGTGTACGGGTCGAGAAGGGCTGGCACCAAAAGAGCCCAACGGCCGTTACGGCTTCGTTAGAAACGCGCCCCATCATGGATGGTGAACCCGAAAGGTAAGGCGCGCGGGCACGGCGACTCGGCCCGCGCGCCCGGAAGAGAAAGGATAAGCCCATGGATTACATGCTCGAGACGCGCGGGCTCACCAAGCGCTTCGGCCGCGGCGACCAGGCGCAGGACGCCGTGGCCGACGTGAGCCTTCATATCCGCGAGGGCGAGGTGTACGGGCTGCTCGGCCCCAACGGCGCCGGCAAGTCGACAACGCTCAAGATGATCTGCGGGATGCTGCGGCCGACGGCCGGGGAGATCCTCTTTGCCGGGCACGCCTGGCGCCGCGAGGACCTCTACGCAATCGGCAGCCTCATCG
>JAXJLC010000065.1:0-2885 GCA_036297365.1 Collinsella sp. | reverse complement strand
AGTTCGACCTGGTCGTGCTCGACCTTATGCTCCCCAAGATTCCCGGCGAGCGCGTTTGCCGCACCATTCGCGATACCTCGGATGTCCCCATCATCATGCTGACGGCTAAGGGCGAGATCGAGGACCGTATTATCGGTCTTGAGCTCGGCGCCGACGACTATCTGATTAAGCCGTTCTCGCCGCGCGAGCTCGTCGCCCGCGTTCGCGCTCTGTTCCGCCGTGCCCATCAGGCCGACGAGCCCGCCGTCGAGGTACTCGACTTCGGCGATCTGGTCATCGATATCTCGGGCCACAAGATCTTGGTCGAGGGCAAGGAAGTCGATCTGACGGCTTCCGAGTTTAAGCTGCTCACCACGCTTGCCCGCCATCCCGGCCGTGTGTATAACCGCATGGAGCTGGTCGAGAAAGTGCTCGGGTATGACTTTGAGGGCTATGAGCGCACCATCGATAGCCACGTGAAGAATCTTCGCGCCAAGCTGGGCGATGATCCCAAGAAGCCCAAGTGGCTCTACACCGTCCATGGTGTCGGCTATCGCTTCGAGGCTCCGGCCAAGACCGATAAGTCGGACGAGAAATAGGGAAATCACATATGACACCTGCGCGCTTTGAAATCGGACAAAAGCACAAGCAGGAGAGCGAGGCGGGTTCCAAGGCTAGTTGGAACACGCCTCGTTCCGATTCACGGCCAACGATGAGCTATCCCTCGCGCATGGCACTTGCTTTTGCTCTGACATCGCTCATGACGGTATTGGTGCTGGTGGGCGTTGTCTCTGTTGTGTGGGGCACGGTCTTTTCGGATTACACACGCTCCAATATCGTCGAAATCGCAAATTCCGCTGCCGAGAAGTTGGCAACCTCATATGAGGAAAACGGCGCTTGGACCGCGGGAGAACTGCGCACGGTCGCAACGTCGAGTTTGGTTTCCGACGATCTGGGTATGCAGGTCGTCAATAAAAAGGGCGTGATCGTTTATGACGATTCCTGGCCCTCGGCAAGTGCCACCGCCGATGTACGCGAAAACCAGGCTACGACCGACGACACGAGCGGCAAGAGGGCATCGCATAGCCCGGTCTCGTCTGCTCCAACCGACTCCGATAGCGTTGCTAACGTCGAGATTGTAACGTCTTCCGGCGAGCATGTCGGACAGGTAAAGCTGTGGGCCATCGGCTCCGACGCTCTGCTCACCAAGGCGGACTCTGCGTTTAGGGAGAAGACCTTTAACGCCATGGCCCTCGCCGCGGTTGTTGCAATCTGCATTTCGGTCGTTATCGGATCGCTCGTGTCGCGCATGCTCACCAAGCCGATTCATCGCATCACCAGTACCGCAAAGCAAATCCGTGACGGCGACCTGTCGGCTCGCACGGGACTGCGCGGTGATGACGAGATCGATCAGCTGGGTGAGACCTTCGATGAGATGGCCACTTCGCTCGAGAAGGATATGAAACACGAGAAGCGCCTGACCTCAGACGTTGCACACGAGCTTCGCACGCCGCTTATGGCCATGCTCGCAACGGTCGAGGCCATGCAGGATGGCGTGTATCCCACCGACGATGAGCATTTGGAAACCGTTGCTTCCGAGACGCGTCGCCTGGCTCGTCTGGTGCAGCAGATGCTCGACCTGTCGCGCATGGAAAACAGCACGGCTCCGCTCAACCTTGAGCCGGTGGACATGGTTCCTTTCGTGCGTTCCATCGTTAATGCCCAGGAGCGCCTGTTTGTCGACCGCGATCTGCGCCTGCGTTTTGCGGACGAGACCCAGGGTCACGACGATGTCGTCGAGGCCGATCCCGACATGATCACGCAATGTGTTATCAACCTCATGAGCAACGCCATGCGCTACACCCCCGAGGGCGGTTGGGTCGTGGTGTCGGTGCTCAGTGACCGCAAGCACGTCAGCATTGCCGTTTCTGATACCGGCATCGGTATTGCCAAGGACGATTTGTCGCGCATCTTCGGGCGGTTTTGGCGCGCCGATGCCAGCCGCGCCCGCGAAGCTGGCGGCCTGGGCGTTGGCCTCGCCGTGACTAAGCAGATCGTCGAGCGTCACCATGGCTACATATCCGTGGAGTCGGAGCTTGGAAAGGGTACGACTTTTACAATTCATCTGCCCCGCGAGCACACGGCAGACGCGGCATCTACTACAATGGAGCACTAGCTTTTCGCTATTCGGTGAAGGAGGGGCCGCGTCCCTGCCGCTCCGAGTTTGCGAAAACATGCGGGAAAGAACCCGCATTTCTGTCGTATTTAGGTAAGGAGTGACTCACGTGACAACGATGGAGCGTCGTCCGGATTCCCGTGGCAAGGTTCGTGATATTTACGATGCCGGTGAAAACCTGCTGATGGTCGCCACCGACCGCATTTCTGCGTTCGACTTCATTCTTCCCGACGAGATTCCGTTTAAGGGAGAGGTACTCAATCGCATCTCGGCATTCTGGTTCGATAAGTTTGCCGACATCGTCCCCAACCATCTCGTTTCCATCGACCCGGCGGATTTCCCCGAGGAGTTTGCTGAGTATCGTGACTACCTCGCTGGCCGCGCCATGCTGGTTAAGAAGGCCCAGACGATTCCTATCGAGTGCATCGTCCGCGGCTATCTGACCGGTTCGGGCAAGAAGACCTACGACGAGAACGGCACCGTCTGCGGCATCCAGCTGCCTGAGGGCCTGACCGAGGCTTCCAAGCTTCCTGAGCCGCTGTTCACGCCGTCCACGAAGGCCGAGATCGGTGACCACGACGAGAACATCTCGTTCGAGCGTTGCTGCGAGATCGTGGGCGAGGACATCGCCACGCAGATTCGTGACCTTTCCCTCAAGATCTACAAGGCCGCTGCCGAGTACGCCGCGACCCGTGGCATCATCATTGCCGACACCAAGTTCGAGTTTGGT
>JAXJLC010000064.1:0-4101 GCA_036297365.1 Collinsella sp. | reverse complement strand
CTCCAAGGACGTATCCTTAGAGCGAACGGTAGCTATGATCTGGTCCAAGCGGTCCGAAATCTCGTCGAAGTTGCGGACGGAACCCTCTGGCATGGCTACTCCTCGACGGTACCGGTCTCGGCCTCGGCGACCTCAGCGTCCTCGTCGAGAACGCCGGCCTCGGCCTGAGCAACCGCAACCTTTGCGGCAGCCTCGGCAGCCTGTGCCTCCTCGCGAGCGCGATCCTCGGCCAGCAGCTCCTGGTATAGGTCCTCGCCCGGCAGCTCCTCGCTGCGAGCGATCTTACCCAGCACGCCGTTGACGAACGACGCGGACTGGTCGGTGCCATAGGCCTTGGCAAGCTCAACGGCCTCGTTGATCACGATGGCGTCCGAGACCTCCTCGTCGGTGAGGAAACGCATCTCGTAAACGGCGATACGCAGCAAGTTGCGGTCGGCGCCGGGCATGCGCATAAGATCCCAGTTCTTGGCAACGGAGCGCAGAGCACAGTCGATGCGGTCGATATGCTCGTAGGCACCTCGGCACAGCTCCAGCGCATAGGGATCGAGGGGACCCTTCGAGATCAGGAAATCACCCTCGAGGACGCGCTCGAGCGGGCTGTCCGTGGCCTCGGCCTGGAACAGCAGCTGCAGCGCCTGACTGCGGGCAAGCGTACGCCCGCGATAAACCTTAAGGCTCAAAGGTTACTCCTTGGGGAAAACGAGGCCGTCGATGCAAACGTCAACGCGCTCGACCTCAACGCCAACCTGGGCATCGATGGCGGCGACCACGGCAGCGCGAACGGCCTCGGCGAGTTTCTTGAACGGATAGCCAAAGAACACCACGACGCGCACGGTGAGTGCGAGCTTGTCGCCGATGACCTCGGCCTCGACCGTCGGCTCGGAAGCCGGGGCCTTGGACGAGAGCATCATGGAGACAAGGTTGGTGGCAAGGTCCTTGACGCCAACGGAGGCGATGCCCTCGACATCCGACACGGCGCGCGAAACGATGGCGGTCAGAACATCGGGCGAAATGCCGATGCCGTCAATCTTGATTTCCTGGGGCATGAGTCCTCCTAGAAGAGTTGGTGCTAGACGCGGGAGACGAACTTGCCGTCGCGGGTGTCAACCTTGATGACCTCGCCCTCGTTGAGGTACATGGGGACCTGGATGACAGCGCCGGTGTCGATCGTGGCCGGCTTGGTGGAACCCTGGACGGTGTCGCCCTTAAAGCCCGGGTCGGTCTGGACGATGGTGGTCTCGATGAACATCGGCGGGGTCACGCCCATGAGCTCATCGTCGGCAAAGAGCAGCTGGCAGATGTCGTTCTCGCGCAGCCACTTGGAGTTCTCGCCCACCATGTCCTCGGGAACGGGAACCTGCTCATAGGTCTCATTGTCCATGAAGATGTAGTCGGCGCCATCGTTGTAGAGGTACTGGAACTCACGGGTGGTGAGCATAACGCTCTCGAACTTGGTGCCGGCGTTGCAGGTGTTCTCGACGACGCGGCCGCTCTTGATGTCGCGGGTCTTGTAGCGCACAAACGCGCCGCCCTTGCCCGGCTTAACATGCTGGAACTCGACGATGGTGTAGACCTTGTCCTTAATGCGGAGACCGAGGCCGTTCTTGAAGTCGGCGGTGGAAATGTTAGGCATAGCGACCTTTCTTGTTATGGGCAGAACGCACAAGCGTCCAAATTACATACGACCGAAATTATACACTTGCAGACGGCGCCTGCAGCGAGCGCATAAAAAGAGAACGCGGGGCGTCCGAATCGATCCGGACGCCCCGCCCCAAAAATCTATCGAAATGGGCTAGCAATCGATGACGTGGAGGTCATGCGGCGTCTTGGTGAAGGGCTCGTAGCCGTTCTCGGTGACCACGCCGTAGTCCTCCAGGCGCACGCCGCCCACACCGGGCAGGTACACGCCGGGCTCCATGGTGATAACCGAGCCGACCTCGATGATGTTCTTGCTGCGGTTGAAGTTGGGCAGCTCATGGATGTCGATGCCCACGCCGTGACCCAAGCCATGGTTGTAGTAATCGCCATAGCCGGCATCGCCGATGATCTTCTTGGAAAGCTTGAAAATGTCGTTGCCCTCGACGCCCGGATGGATGGCGGCGACGCACTCCTCGTGGGTGCGGCGCACGAGCGCGTACAGGTCGAGCTGCTCCTGGGTAGGCTCGCCCATCACGACGGTGCGCGTCATGTCGGAACGATAATCGCAGTAGCCCGCGCCGTAATCCATGAGGACAAAGTCGCCCTTCTCGATGACACGGTCACTCGGCACGGCATGCGGGTTGGCGGTGTTGGGACCGCTCGCCACGATAGAGCCGAAGGCCAGGCTGTCGGCGCCGTTGGCGAACATAAAGTTCTCGAGCTCGTTGCGAACCTGCTTCTCGGTCATGCCGGGTTTAATAAAACCGAGCATATGCTGGAAGGCGGCATCGGTGATCGACTGCGCATGGCGCATGAGCTCGATCTCCTCGGAGTCCTTGATGGCGCGCATCTTGCGGATGTCATCATGCATCAGCGGCAACATGCAGGCGACGGAACGGTCCTCCAGATCACGCTGAATACCCTGGTAAAAGTTGATCTGCATGTCGTCCTCGACAGCGCAGACGCGACACTTGTTGGCCGCGATCTTGCCGGCGACCCAACCGGGGATGGTGCCCTCGTCCATGTCGTAGACCCAGGGGCTGCCAGCGGGCGTGTTCTCCTCAAAGCTGTTGAGGTAGCGCGAGTCGGTGTGGAACAGGCACTGGTCGGCCGTAATAAACGCAGCGTGCGGGAACTCGAAGGTGTAGTCGAAGACGCCCTTCACGCCCGTAAGCCAACGAAGGTTGGCCTCGTCGCGCACCACGATGGCGTCGTAGCCACGCTCGGCCATAAGGGCACGGACACGCTCGATACGACCGGCAGGACCGGCAGCAAACTCAGACATGCAGATTCCTTTCTTGTTGTCTCTATAAAGACGGGACGGGTCTCAATCAATGTACGGAATCGTATGCGATCCGCAACCGATTGAAAACCCGCCCCTCAACATGATACGAAAGACGATGGATGTCAATAAATCTTAGAGAAGTTCTTTGCGAGAAGCCAAGTAGGCATGAGCGTGGCGTTCAAGAACCTCGTCCTCAACGCTCGTTAGACGAATGGCGCCGAGCGCCGCGGGCAGCGGCAACATGCTGCGGTTCGAGCGTGCAAACTGCTGCTTGCGGAACTCCTCGATATATGCGGCAGGCTCCAGATCGAAGGCAAGTTCCTCGATACCAAAGTCCTCCAGGCAGTCATCGACCTCAAAAACGTAATCGATATCGAAGTCGCAGGCGTCATGTGCTAGGCGCGCCTCAAAGCGCATGCCCTCGGACAACAGCTGGTAGGCAGGGACCTGCGAAGCGGCATCGCCCAAGCAAGCGCGCAAGGTACGCTCCCCCGTCTTGCCAAAATCGAGCGCATGGCGGGCGCTCGGGTTCGTGGCCATCAGTACGTCCTTGCGGGCAGTCTGAGACCATTGAACGGCATTGACGAGCGCGACCTCCTCGCCCGCGAGAATCTCGGGGACGGTCTCAGTAAACTGATTCCAGCGGGACTTGCTGCTCGAAAGCATGGTGCCAACAAGTACCACATAGCCGAGCTTGAGGTCCTCGGGGTCCGCCTCGCGAACAAGGTCGAGGTCACACACGACCAAGCCCGGTTCGGGACGGAACGCGATGGCGGGAAGCGCATTGGCCGACGAAGCGACGAGCGGCTTCATGGTCGTCGCGACCGTGAGCATGGCGTCGAAGGTCGTCGGCAGCAGCGCGCACTCGGTTCGGCCACACCACTGGTTGGCGCACCAGCTAACAACCGAGCAGGTTGCGGCATCGCCAACGGCGACAACCAGATCGTCGCAGGTAATGCCGTTGGCAGACAAGGCGCCAAAGATAGCATCGGCATCGGCCAGCGTGGCACCAGCAGGCGAAACCTCAAGGGAGAACTGCGACACGGCAAAACCGGCGTCGACCAGCGCATGCTCGACGACCTCATCAAAACGTTCTGACGAGGCGGAGTTCCAAACCACCATCGCGCGCTTAGGCTTGCCCACAGCCGAGGCAAACATACGCGACAGCTCATCGAACG
>JAXJLC010000063.1:0-3012 GCA_036297365.1 Collinsella sp. | reverse complement strand
GGTCTTGATCAGCTGCACCGCGAACGGCACGGCGAAAGACAGCACGATGGCTGCGATTGCTTGCATTTCTGTCATTTCGGATTCCTTTCTATCGAGCCGATTCCTTGTAGAGCAGGTCAACGCGGTCGGCGATGTGGTCGACCTTCGCCGCCATGCCCTGGCTGCGCGCCTGGCTGTTCGCCAGGTCGGCGTGCAGCACCTCGTTGGAGGTCACGACGGACTCCATGAGCGCCTTCATAGCCTCCATCAGCGCGTTGCTGCGCTCCATCTGCGCGGCGATGCGGCCCTCCATCTGGCTACGCTCGCGGTCGCGCTGCGCCCGCTCGTTCACCTCGTCCTGCTTTCGCTCCTCGCGCTTGAGGTCGATGTTCGCCTTGCGCTCGTTCTGGGCCTTGAACTCTTCGAGGAACTGCTTGCCGAAGTACAGGACCACTAGGACGAGCAGCGCGCCGAAAAGCGACCCGGGGCCGTACGGCGCGAAGATTTCCAGCACGTCGGTCATTCGTTTTCTCACCTCCTCGAATCGCTGCCGCGATTGTCCGCGAGGTGTCGCCGGGCAAAAGAAAAGCGCCCCCGAAGGGGCGCTCGCTACTCCTGCGGCGCTTCCGGCTGGTCGGGCTCCATGGCTTCCAGCTCGTTGATGCGGTCGCGCCACGTCTGGCGCTGCGAGATGATCTCGGCCACCTCCTTGGCAGCTGCGGCGATGGCCGAGAGCAGGTCGGTGATGGACGATGCGGAGAAGATGCGCTCCACCGCCTTCATGACCTTGTAGTCGCTCTGCTCAAGCTGCTGTTTGTAGCCGTTGATCTCCCCGGCGATTTCCTGTTCCGTCATGGGTCGCTCCTTCCGTTGCTAGGGTAGGGGCATGTTCCCATCCGTGTCGCCTTCAGGTTTGGATTGCATTGAGCAACCCCCCCCGCTGGATTTCCGAACAGGCTGCGGTACAGCGCGTCCATGGCCCGCACGCTGCGGTGCGCGTCCAGCCGCTTCATGCCTCCGCGCCAGCTCTGGTAGCTCTGCTCCACCTGCTCGGGGGTCATGATGCCGTCGGCGACCATGCGGGCCATCTTCTTGAGCTTGCGGCGCTCCCGCGTTATGGAGTCTCGGCACGGCTTCATGACTATGCGGCCCGTCTCCGTGTAGAAGATGCGCTTCTTCAGCCACGTGAACCCGCGCGTGAGCTTCACCACGCGGGTCTTGCGCGGGTTCAGCTCGATGCCCAGCTCGGCGCATTTGCGCTCTATGAGCAGCAGGCACACCTGCAGGTAGTCCTTGGACTCGTGTATCAGGTAGAAGTCGTCCATGTAGCGCCCGTAGGCCTCGGGGCGCAGCATCTCGGCCACGTAGTGGTCGATGCGGTTGGGGTGGGCCACGGCGCATATCTGGTTCGGCTCGCTGCCCAGCCCCAGGCCCACATCGCCCTGCGCGTCTATCAGGCGGTGCTCCAAGGCGACCACGCGCGGATCTAGCAGCGCGGAGGCCACCTGGTCTTTGACGGGTTGGTGCGCTATGCGCGCGAAGTAGTCGGAGAAGTCGCCGAGCAGTATGTAGCCCTCGCGGCCGTGTCGCCTCCAGTGGTCGGCCAGGTGGCGCTTGAGCAGCTTCAGGGCGTAGTCGGTGCCGCGCCCCTTGATGTTCGCGGAGTTCGCGGCTATGAGGGTGGGCACGATCGCGGGCACGAGCGCGTTCTGCGACAGCGACTTCTGCACCACGCGCTCGGGGAAGTGCACGGCGCTGATATGCCTCAGCTTGCCGCGCTCCCATAGGTCGAACCGTATGAAGCCCCGGCATATGTCGCGGCCCTCCAGAAGGTCGTTCCTCGATTTGACCGCGTTTCGCAGATAGTCCTTCATATAACGCTGCGTGGATGCCTTCCACATCACGCCGCCCGCCGCCTGCTTGGAGGCCTTGCACAGGCTGTTGAGGTCGGCCACGGTCTCAAGCGTGCACGCCTTGACGCGCTCGGCCTTTGCCTTGGCCCGCTTCTCCTCGCGGCGCTTGCGGCGTGCGGCCCTTCTTTGCTCCGAGTTCATAGAAGGCACCCCGCACGGCTTGCAATGTGGCTCTGGCAGCCGCTTGAGGTATGGCCATGAAACGCGGCGAAGCCACGGAGCGCCGCGCCATGCAAGCAGCGTCCGGCCACCCTCGCGGGGTGCGTATTTACGGGCTCGCGCCCGATGGTCGCGCCTTCCTTCCTCTCCGCGCTCTGCTTTCGGCCCGCTGGCCTACTCGGTCTGGCAGTAAGGGAATCCGGGGCGGGGGCGAACCCAGACGTTCGTCGCCGAGTTGTAGTTGGCATTGCCGTTGTTGTTGACGTAGCACACGTTGGACGAGGAGCCACCCATGACGGAACGCAACCACCAATTGTACCGATAAACAAGGCGCGACCGCCGCCCATTATAGCGAACGCAGGCGCTCTAGCTCGGCCTCGGCCTCGGCTATGCGCTCCTCGGTGGACTTCTTGCCCGTCACGCGCACGTTCTTGCGCGCGCCCTTCAGCAGCCTGATCTCCTCCTCGACCATGGCCGCCAGCCCCTCGAAGCGGTTGGCGTTCACGGGCAGGCCGATATCCATGAGGCACTGCATGTCCAGCATCAGCTGCTCGCAGTCAGCTATGGCCAGCGTCAGGTAGCGTTTCCTCTCCAGCGCGTTGAACGAGGTGTTGGGGTAGAAGCAGTCGGCGCGGTTGACGTTGTACACGATGCCGCGCGCCGTCTCCACGGTCGGCACCGCGTTCAGCAGCCTGTAGGCCTTGGGCACTACCGAGGAGGACGCCATCAGCTTGTTGACCTCCACGCGGATGGCGATGGCCTGCGTGAAGAACTTGTATTCGGACACCTCGCGGTTGCGCTGGTAGACGCCGCTCACGTGCACCTCCTGGGGAAACTGGCGAAAAACCCGGCCCGCTTCGCGGGCAGGAGGCGACCGCGCAAGGCGGTCGCCTAGAAGCAGAGTATAGAGCACTCGGCTGGCTAGCCGACGAGGAAGCCGGGGCGGGGGCGAACCCAGACG
>JAXJLC010000062.1:0-2984 GCA_036297365.1 Collinsella sp. | reverse complement strand
GCCGTAACGCTTCTCCCGCACAGTCTCAAAACCAGCTGGATGAGCGCCTGCATCGGATGCGGCATGCTCAAACAGGGCAAAGGCCCCGGGTGCCAGCAATCCCTGCTGGGAAAGATTTTGCAACAGCTCCTCGACCGGCTCGGCGCCAAAGGCATACGGCGGATCGAGCAGGACCAGATCAAAGGGACCACCCGGCACGCGACCGCGCAAAGCGCTCGCCAGCACATCGCCGGTAACGACGCGCCAGCGCGAGCGGTCGCGGCACAGTGACTCGATATTCTTGGTGATCAGACGGGCGGCATTGCGATCGATCTCGAACGTGGTGAGCGAGCGGGCACCACGCGAAAGCATCTCGATTCCCAGGGCGCCGGAGCCTCCAAAGGCGTCCAGCACGCGGACCTCGTCCAAATCGAAGTCGAACGCCGACATGACCATGGACGCGCATGCCTCGCGCACGCGATCGGTCGTGGGACGGGTGACATCGCGCCCGCGCGGCTCTTCGATCTTGCGGCCGCGCCATTCACCACCGATGATTCTCATCCTCCGCTGACCTCCTTAAAGATATGTCGATAGCGCGTGGCGACCGCATCGCGCAAGGGTCGCGTCGCCACGGAGTCAAGGTTGCAAGCATACCGCAAGAGCTCGACCGCGTCCAAATGGGCCCACTCGATCAGCTCCTCGTCGGCGTCCAGGTCGACAAAGCGCAGGGTCACACCACCATGCTGGCGATAACCCAGGATCTCGCCTTCATGGCGCAGGCGCAGGTCCATCTGGGCGAGCGTAAAGCCGTCCGAGGTCTTTTCGAGCGACTGGAGACGGTCTTGTGCCGCCGATGCGCCGCCGTTGCCCTTGGAGTGCGTCATGACCAGGCACGTGCCCGACACACTGCCACGGCCCACGCGGCCGCGCAGCTGGTGCAGGGCAGCCAATCCAAAGCGCTCGCCGTTCTCGATGACCATGACGGTGGCGTTAGGCACGTCGACGCCCACCTCGACCACCGTAGTCGAGACGAGCACGTCAATCTCGCCACGCTTGAAGGCATCGATAACCTGGTCCTTCTCCCCCGCCGGCATGCGGCCGTGAAGGCGCTCGACGGTAAGCCCCGGCAACGCAAGACGCAGTCGGTCGAGCTCGGTTGCCGTATCGTGCAGCGGCACGGGGACGGTTACGCGGCCCTCGTCGTCGCGAGCAATACCGGGCACGTCTTCCAGCTCATCGGCCGAGTCACTCGGCTCCACGAGCGGACAAATCACGTAGGCCTGCTGACCCTTTTCATGCGCCTCGCGGATGGCGCCATAGGCGAGGTCACGGCTCGACTCGGTGAGCACGCGTGTCGTCACGCCAGCACCAGGGACGGGCCGATGGCGAATGATGCTCGTGTCCAGATCGCCGTAGACCGAAAGCGCCAGCGTACGCGGGATGGGCGTCGCCGTCATAACGAGCAGATCGGCACCCGGCCCCTTCGCGCGCAGGGCGTTGCGTTGGCCCACACCAAACCGGTGCTGTTCATCGATGACCACGAGCGACAGATGCTTGAACGCAACGTTATCCGAAAGAACCGCGTGGGTGCCAAAGAGCACGTCAAGCTCGCCCGATTCCAGCTGTGCATGGATGCGCTCGCGCTCTGCGGCCGGCGTGGCACCCGTCAGAAGTGCCCAGGACATGCCGGCCTGCGAGAGCAGAGGGCCGGTCTTATCGGCATATTGGCGCGCCAGCACGCCCGTGGGCGCCATAACGCAGGCCTGCGTGCCGCTATCGGCAGCCACAGCCAGCGCGCAGGCGGCAACGGCGGTCTTACCGGTACCGACATCGCCCAGCAGCAGACGGTTCATCACGCGCCCGCCATCGCACATGTCATGCAGGATGTCTTGGAATGCGGCCTCCTGCTCGTCGCTCAGCGAAAACGGAAGGGCCTGTTTAAGCGCGCCCAGATGCTCGCCCGCAGTGTGGGCATAGGGCACCACATCGACCAGGCCGCCGTCGTTGCGCAGACGCAGCGCCAGCTGCAGGTAGAGGCACTCCTCGTAGGCAAGACGCCGGCGTGCGATGTCGCGCTCAGCCATGCTCGAGGGAAAGTGGATCGAACGCAACGCGCGGGCATTGCTCATGAGCTTCCGCTTTGCGCGCAGCGGCGCGGGAATCGGATCGAACGGATTGCCGACGACCTCGAGCGCGCCGCTTACGATGCGGCGCATCCACGCCTGGCTCACGCCATCACTCACGTAATGGACCGGCAGGATGGTGCCTGCGGCACGCCCGTCCTCGAGCTTTTCAAAGTGCGGCGAGGCCATCTGCTTAAAGCCGTAGGCAAACTCGACCTTGCCCATCACGGCCAGGCGGTCGCCCTGCTTAAGCTGCTGGGCAATCCAGGGCTGGCGGAAAAAGGCGACCTGCAGCACGCCCGTCTCGTCAACAAGCGAGACCTCGGTCACCTGCATGCGCGGACGCGGCTGCTTTTGGACGATACGGTCGACCGTGGCGACAATCGTGCAAACGGTACCGATGGGAGCCATCTCGATGGACCAGGAGCGCGTAAAGTCGAGATATCGATGAGGGATATGGAGAAGGAGGTCCCCCACCGTCCGAATTCCCAGACGGCGAAGGGCCTCCTCGCGTTTACCCGAAACATATTTGAGTCGCGCGATATCCTCGTCGAGCGCATTGCTCTGGGCAAAGCGCTCCGAGACGCGCGGCACGGAGCACAGCTCGGACATGGGCAGTTGCCTACTCGATCGAGAAGATCACGGGATAGAGCGGCTGCTCGCCACGATGGGCGTCGACCTCCAGATCGGGCTGAGCCTCCTCAATGGCGTCGACGATCTCCTGGAAGGCCTCATCGGACAGTTCCTCGCCGGCCAGAATCGTCAGCGCGTCACCCTCCTCTTCCTCCTGCATACGGTTGATGCAATCGAGCGTGACCTGCTTCACGTCAGAGCCGACCACATCGATGGAGCCGGCAATGATGCCCATGACGTCACCGGAGT
>JAXJLC010000061.1:0-4466 GCA_036297365.1 Collinsella sp. | reverse complement strand
GTTTTGCGTGGCATGTCTCATGGTTTTGATGGGCGAGGGTAATATCGCGGAACTCGAGGCCTGTGGGGTGAGGCTGTCGATGGTCGACCAGTCCTACTTTGTACGCGACTACCCGATCTTTGGCTTGGATCCCGCCGAGCGGAGTTTTACGTGTCTGGGCACGGAGGATAACGGACGCTTGCGCTTGCGTAAGTTGGTGGCCGAGATTCGCCCCGAACTTGTTCCGAGGGCGGCCCGGATTTTGCTTAAGGCGGGCCGATGCGATGCGGCGATGGGCCTGGCGGACGCCTTTTTGGACCGTGAAGCGGTCCTTGAACTTGCTGGGCAGTATGGGGTCGATCTGGCTCTGACGGGGCACGGGGCCGATATCTGCCGAGCGGCGCTGGGCACGATCGATGCCGACGATCCGGCTCCAGAGCCAACGCCCGCCGAGGCGCTCGGCGTATATCTGGCAGCGGTCAGCGTGTCCAATACAAAGCTCGCTCGCTATATGGCATCGGTTATCGAGCGCGGGGGCGAACGGGCGGCCTGCGAAATAGACCCTGTCTCATGGAGGGTGGCCCAGACACTGACAGCTGTTTGCTATGGGGACAACGGGCTTGGGCTCCCTACGAACCTGGCCGTGCCAGAAATCGAGACATCCCATACCGCACTCGATATGTTGTCTGCGCATATCGAGGTCAAGCGGTGCCTGACCGAGCGGGGAGATGACGGCGGCGTTCTACAGCAGCTCAAAACGAGCAAGGCCTACGACTGCGAGCTCGACATCGCGGGGATTGTTATACGGACCGATAGCATGCTGGTGGAGCTCTTTGACGGGTCGTTTGCGGGAACCGACGAGCGCGACGACGAGATGACGGTGGTGCGGGAGGCGCTCGACGTACGTGGGCTTAAGGCGATGGCTATCTGGGTGCGCATGGTGTTGGCGGCACGGCGGCTCCTTTCCGGCTTGCCGGTAACCGACGACGCGGCGTTCAACGAGCTCGATCGTTTTGCCGTGCGCATGCGCGACAACCAGATTCAGCTGTTTGGCCTGTTGCTAGAAGGCTGGCAGTCGCTGGCAGAGGGACGGCCGGTTAATGCAAAGTTCCGTGCGGTCCAAGTGCTCAAACTTGCCGAGGAGTCGATTGCGTACATGCGCGATAACGCATTGCTGCTGGAGCGCGCGGCATATCTGCGTAACACCTCGATGGTTTCGGTGCGCGAGGAAGCGGAGCTACTCGATATAAGCCAGACGCAGGTTGGTGGAGCGGAGGCCTGGATGGTGGCGCTGCATTTGGCCTGTGCGGGCCGAGACAGCGACCTTGCGGCCTGGATGTCTATGAATCGTGCGGGGATTCTAGAGCCATCGTATCGGCTCTTTGCGCGCCTTGCCATGCATTGTCTGGGCGAGCCGGCGGGCAGGATACGCAAGAAGCTTCCCGTGCGCGAACTGTCGCGGTACTCGCTGCGCGACGATTTGGAAGGGGAGGGCGAGCGCCTATTCCAGGCCGGCGAGGTTGAAGCCGTTGATACCATCGACCATATCGAGATTCGCATGTTTGGTGCGTTTCGCGCCGAGCGCGACGGGTTTCCCATCACGGACAAAATGTGGCGCCGCAAGAAGGCGGCGACACTTGCCGAGCGGCTTGCGCTGGGCATGGATGCGCTCGTCGATCGTGAGACGCTGGCCATGGAGCTGTGGCCCCATGCCGAGTTCAATAGCGCCCGCAACAATCTGTACTCGACGATATCGCGCTTGCGGTCGGCTTTGGGACCGACGCCGGATGGCAAGTCGTGTGTGCTCATCCAAAATGAATGCATTGGGCTCAACGGCGACTACGTCAAGACCGATGTACGGCTGTTTGACCAGATAAGCCGCGAGGTATTGGGAAATCGCACGGGTGCGCGCGGGCCCCATCTGGTCGAGTTGTGCCTTAAGATTGAGCAACTTTATGCCGGACCGCTGTATGTTCCCAATGGCTGTAATCCCACCTACTTTTTGCGTATGCGACGCATTATGCAGTCAAAGTACATCGATTGCATGATTAAGGGAGCAAATGCCGCTCTAGAAGAAAACGATCTGCAGTCGGCGATTTGGCTGGCGGAGTCGGGGCTTCGGCAGGAAACGGCGCGTGAGGATATGGTGCGTTGCGCCATGCGCGTCTACAGCGCGGCGGGGCGGCGGCGCGATATCGTCGAGCTGTACAGCGGGCATATGCACCACCTGAGGGAGCAGGTCAATGGCGTGCCCGAGCCCGAGACGCGGCGTCTATACGAGCGCTTGGTGGAGGGGCGGCTCAATCGCGTGCTGGTCGAGCGATAAAAAACGGGCGCCCGAAGTATTCGGGCGCCCGTAAGCTTGCTATGTGTTGGCTCGCCGGATCATTGGCTCTTAGACGAGCTTGATCTTCTCGATGTCCTTGCGCGAGGACTCGCGATACAGCGAGAACTTGCGGCCGATGACCTGGACGACCTCGGCGTGGCAGCGCTCGGCGAGCCCTTCGGCGGCCTCGCGGGCGGAAAGACTGGAGCCATCGAGCACGGAGCACTTAACGAGCTCGTGCTTCTCCAGGTAGGCGACCGTCTGCTCGACGGTGCCCTCGTTGACATCGGACTTGCCGATGATGATGGCGGGGTTGAGGTGATGGGCCATGCTGCGAAGCTGCTTGACCTGTGCTCCTGTCAGTGCCATGGGTTCTCGCTTTCTATGTATGGGGCGCCCCGCGACGGGGCCTTAATCTACGTGAGCTGTCCCACGATAGCGCAGGAACGGCGCGGTGTGGAGCGCGTTTGCCCAGTTCAAAAAGAATGCGGATGCCGAGTGAGTGGGCGGCGCGGGCTGCGAACAGGCTATGAGCTGGGCGCAGAGACCGGCTCCCATGCAATAAACGCCCAACGAACCTTGCGGACATGATCGAGCATATAGCGCCCCTGCGGCACGCCCTTGGAGCCCGGCTCACCGGCATGGGGATTCTCGATCATGTGCTGGGCGATGTAGTCGCGCAGACGGTCGACCTTATCCTCGTTGCCATGCTCAAGCATGCGGGAAAAATCTGCTACGCCCGCTTCAAGGTTATCGAAGGTATCGCGACGAGGCGATTCAAAGTATGTAATCTGCGGCAACGCACCCATCTGAATGAGGATATTAAAAGCATACACAAAGCCATTACTGCAGGTAACCGAGGCACCGATGGCGTTCATCAAGTGCAGATCATAGCGCGGGCTGGAGTTGGCGACCATCGTGACAGCGCAACGCCGACGAGCCGTACGGTCAAGCTTGACAAGTGCGCCTTTTAGGTTGCTCGTGGTGACAGAGCGACTGGCAAAGGCAACATCTACCGCTTTCGCGACCGGTCCAACCAAATCCCAATCATCATCCCAAGCAAGCTCAAGTGGCGTAATCAGGTCCTCGAGCCCATAGTACTCAATGCCAGCATCAAGGGTGCCCAACATGGCAGGGGAAAAATCAGCGGCAATCACGGGATGCCCGTCTTGAGCAAGCGGAATAGCAATCGACCCAGCCCCACACCCCATATCGAGCACCGACTCGTCGGGCTCAAGCGCCAACAGCTTTATAAAATCCCGAGCATACGGAGCAGTCTCCAACGGCCGAAAATGCCGAGCCCTTTTATCCCACTCAAAAGAATCATCAGCCCGCCGCCGACCAGCTTGCAGGCGCATCCACTCCTGATTCCAATCAGCAGAAAGAAGCTCAGAGCGAGCATCCCCATCAACCACGGGCCAACCTCCTAGCAACAAAAAAGCGACCCCCCCAAAAGAAGAGCCGCAACCAGCATATATCAGAAAAAGAACCGTTCCAACGCCAAACCGCCGCACCAGCCAAGTGGTGCAGGAGCGAAGCAACTGCAACCGGGATAGAACCCAACTGAGGTCCCGTTGTGCGGGAGCCCCGGGGAGGGCAAATATATAAGGTCGATCGCGAGTTCCGCACGAGCCGGAGAGCACTTAATGTGCTCTCCGTGCGAGTCAGGGCTGTTCGAGCAGGCGACCTTATATATTTGCCCTCCCCGGGGCTCCTCGCCAGTCCCCCTCAGCTAGTTCTTCAGCGAGTTCAGCGGCGCCGGGAAGCGTCCACCACGGTGGGCAAGCACGGTGCCGGCGTTGGGGTTCACCGGCATGATGGGCGCACGGCCGAACAGGCCGCCGTACTCGACGCAGTCGCCCACGCCCTTGCCGATGGCAGGAATCACGCGGACGGCCGTGGTCTTGTTGTTGATGACGCCGATGGCCATCTCGTCGGCGATGATGCCGGCGATGGTCTCGACCGGGGTGTCACCGGGGATAGCGATCATGTCCAGGCCAACGGAGCACACACAGGTCATGGCCTCGAGCTTCTCGAGCGAAAGCGCACCGGCCTCGACGGCGGCGATCATGCCGGCGTCCTCGGACACGGGGATAAAGGCGCCGGAGAGACCGCCCACGCTGGAGCTGGCCATGACGCCGCCCTTCTTGACGGCATCGTT
>JAXJLC010000060.1:0-2306 GCA_036297365.1 Collinsella sp. | reverse complement strand
GTCCCCTTTGTGGTGGTTTTCCGTTACAGGTTTACCCGAGCTAACTTATGGAGAAGGTATGGCGGTGCATATTGACGCCAGAAAGTAAACCACGGCGAACTATATTGGTTTCAGCAACGGAGCAGGCAATAGGCGATGAAAAAGCCTGCCCTGTTGAGTTTGATTCGCATTCCTCCCCTCTGTGCGATTCAACGGTGTACTTCGGGAACGGGCCCGCTGGCAACTTTCTGCCGGCGGGCCCGTTCCCGTTTGTCGGGGGAGTGCAATGGGTGGAGCCGAGTCGGTCGGGCACCAAAAAAGGCGGACGCCGTAGCGCCCGCCCTAAAGCAATCGAAAGCTCAAGCCAGCAGATCGGTCTAGTACACCATGCCCATGGCGTCCTGAACCTCGGCCAGGGTCTGCTCGGCGATCTCGTTGGCGCGACGATTGCCCTCGTGCAGCACGTCCTTGACGTAATCCAGGTCGTTCTCGTAGCGCTGGCGACGCTCGCGGATCGGGGCGAAGTACTCGTTGACGGCCTCGGTCACGTACTTCTTGAGCTGGCCGGAGCCGCCCATGCCAATCTCCTCGGCAATTTCGACCTCGGAGCGACCGGTGCAGATGGCGGCCGTCGAAAGCAAACCGGACACGCCGGGGCGGTTCTCGGGATCGAACGTGATCATGCGCTCAGAGTCGGTCTGGCTCTTCTTGATGCGCTTGGCCGTCTCCTCAGCGGTCATCGAGATGTTGATGGCGTTGCCGTAGCTCTTGCTCATCTTGCGACCGTCAAGGCCGGGCAGTAGCGGGGTCTCGGACAGCAGCGCCTCGACCTCGGGGAACACCTTGCCGTAGCGGTTGTTAAAGCGGCGGGCGATGGTGCGGGTGAGCTCGATGTGCGGCAGCTGGTCACGACCGACGGGCACCACGTTGCCCTTGCAGAACAGGATGTCGCAGGCCTGATGCACCGGGTAGGTGAGCAGAAGGCCGGTAAGCTCGTGCCCCGAGGCCTCCATCTCGGCCTTGACCGTGGGGTTGCGCGCCAGCTCGGCCTCGGACACCAGCGACAGGAACGGCAGCATGAGCTGGTTGGCGGCGGGCACGGCGGAGTGCGCGTAGATCATGGTCTTGTCGGGGTCGATGCCGCAGGCAAGGTAGTCCATGACCATGTTGTACACGTTGTCCTGGATGTGCTCGGTCGTGTCGCGATCGGTGATGACCTGGTAGTCGGCGATGAGCACGTTGGTCTTGGCGCCCATGTTCTGCAGCTCAACACGGCCCTTGAGGGTGCCGAAGTAGTGGCCCAGGTGCAGACGGCCGGTGGGGCGGTCGCCGGTGAGCATGGTGAACTTCTCGGGCGTCTTGGCCAGGCCCTCGCGAATGGCGTTGCTCTTTTGCAGCGCGACTTCGTAGCTGTTCTCGTTTGGCATGATTGCTCCTTACGTATGTTCATGGGTCAAGATGATAGCGCGTTTATTGGAGGGGCGGTGCGTAAGTAGGCGAGGGGCGGGAGAGGGACGCGCGTGCTGCGGCATGTGCGATGGGTGCGGCGCGGCCGCGCTTGGCTAACGGTGCCTTGGCGCATCCTCGGCAGCTTGCCCTAGAGCTTGTGGTGGCGCTCTTCTTTGCGCTCCTCGGCTGCCTGCTCCTCCTGCTTAAAAGCGGGGTCGTCGGGGGTGACCAGTTCGTCCTCGTGCGTGCGCTTGTTGTAATGGTGGCGTAGTACGGGTTCAAACAGGTGCAGGTGCTTGGCGAAGGCCGCCGAGCCAATGGCGAGCACGGTAAAGATGAGCACACGCATGGGCACTTCGACCTGGTTAATCGCGGCGGCGCCGGCCGAAAGCATGATGCACCAGGCATAGATGAGCAGCACGGCCTGTTTTTGGTTGTAGCCTTCTTGGATCAGGCGGTGGTGGATGTGGCCCTTGTCGGCCTGCCCGATACTAATGTGGGCGCGCTTGCGGCGCACGATGGCGCTGAACGTGTCGATGATGGGCACGCCGGCAACGATGAGCGGAATGATAAGCGAGGTGAGTGCGGCGGTGCGGCTCACGTTGAGCAGCGAGATGGAGCCCAGCGCAAAGCCCAGAAGCAGCGACCCCGAGTCGCCCAAGAAGATGCTTGCGGGGTTGAAGTTGTAGCGCAAAAAGGCCAGACAGGCGCCAAAGAGCGCAATGGAGAGCGCGGCGGCGTCGATGCGGCCCGAGAGAACGGCCATCGAAAACATGGTGAACGACGCGATGCCGCAGATGCCCGTGGCCAAGCCGTCGAGGCCGTCGATGAGGTTAATGATGTTAGTGAATGCCACCAGATAGATCACGGTAATGGGG
>JAXJLC010000059.1:0-2506 GCA_036297365.1 Collinsella sp. | reverse complement strand
CCGTGCCTTCGGTGCTCGTGCCGTACCCGCATGCGACAGCCGACCACCAAACCACCAATGCCCGTTATCTGGTCGACGCCGGGGCCGGCGTGCTCTGCGCCGATGCCGATATCGACGGTTCTGCCTTTGCCGATGAGCTGCTGCACCTGGTCGATGACGCGGCGGCACGCGACGCCATGCGTCAGGCGGCGCGTGGTCTGGCTCAGGATAGGGCCGCCGCTCTTCTGGCGGATGCGGTAGAGGGTTTGCGTTAGTTAGACGGGATATCGTCGGTCGCCCTCGCGCTGATGCGGTAGGTGCGGTACAGTTAACGGGTTACAGGCAGTGTTTACGCAAGGAGTACACGAGCACATGGCTGATTCCCAGACTGCAACCTCCGCGCCCGAGTTTAAGAGCGCCCACTTTATCGGTATCGGCGGCGCCGGCATGAGTGGCATCGCCCTCGTTCTGCACGAGCGTGGTTATGCCGTTACCGGCTCCGACCTTAAGACGTCACGTTATATCCGCCAGCTTACCCGCGCTGGTGTGAAGGTGCATGTGGGCCATGAGGCCGCCACGATCGACGAGGTCAAGCCCGACGTGGTTGTTGTCTCCACCGCTATTCCGGAGTCCAACCCTGAACTCGTGCGCGCTCGCGAGCTTGGTATTCCCGTGTGGCCCCGTGCCAAGATGCTCTCTGCTTTGGGCCACGGCTACACCACCGTCGCTGTTGCCGGCACGCATGGCAAGACCACCACGTCTTCGATGTGCGCCACCATGCTCGACCGCATGGGCCTGGATCCGAGCTTCTTGATCGGCGGCATCGTCGAGGGCTATGACACGAACGGCAAGAACGGCTCGGGCGACTACTTTGTCGCCGAGGCCGACGAGTCCGACAGCTCCTTCCTGTTCCTGAACCCCAACGTGGTCATTGTGACCAACGTCGAGGCCGACCACCTCGATCACTACTCGGGTATCGAGGAGATCGAGGCAACTTTCGCCAAATTCATGAGCTTGGTGGGCGAGGACGGCACCGTCATCGTCTGCGGTGAGGACCCGCATCTGGTCGAGCTCGCCAAGTCGACGGGCCGTCACGTGCTTTCCTACGGCTTTGCCGAGAGCAACGACATCGTCTGCATGCACCCGGATGTCAAGGGCATCCAGAGCGACTTTATCGTTCGCTTTGAGGACGGCACTGAGCACGCTGTGGAGATCAAGAGCAATCCCGGTCGCCACAACATGCTCAACGCCACGGCGGTGCTCACCGTCGCCCATGTCCTGGGCCTTGACATCGACGCCGCCGCCAAGGCGCTCTCGAGCTTTGAGGGCGTCCGCCGTCGCTTTACCCACGTGGGCGATATCGATGGCATCACCGTGGTCGATGATTACGGCCATCATCCCACCGAGATCAAGGCGACGCTTGCTGCTGCTTCGTCGCTGGGCTACAAGCACGTCGACGTCGTGTTCCAGCCGCACCGCTATTCGCGCCTGCAGGCCCTGTGCGACGACTTTGCCGATGCATTTGCCAATGCCGATAAACTGCTGCTGATTGATGTGTTCTCGGCTGGCGAGATGCCCATTCCGGGTGTCACCTCTAAGATGCTCGCCGATACCGTGCGCGCCAAGCATCCTGGCAAGGAGGTCGTGTACTGCTCCAGCCGTCTTGAGCTCAATCAGGAGCTCGAGCAGATGGTGGGCGAGGGCGACCTGCTGCTCACCATGGGTGCCGGTGACGTTACGACCGTCGGCCCCGAGTTCATTGAGTATCTGACTGCCAAGAAAGACGCTTAAGTCTAATGGGTCTGTTTAACGCCGTCATGGCGCTCTCGGGCATGATCGACACGGATGTGATCGAGGACGAGCGCCTTGCGCGTCATACGAGCTATCGTATCGGCGGCAAGGCCGACCTCTTTGTGACGTGCCATAGCTATCATGCCCTCCGCCGCGCCGTGGCGGTGCTCGATCGCGAGCAGGTGCCGTGGGTCATCATCGGCAAGGGCTCTAATCTGCTGGTTGCCGATGGCGGTTATCGTGGTGCCGTCATTTCGCTCGGACGTGAGTTTCAGCGCACGGTTGTTGCCGATGACGGTTGTACGCTGACGGTCGGTGCGGGCGTGATGTTTGCGCGCCTGGTCAACGATGCCCTGTCGCGTAGCCTCTCGGGCCTTGAGTTTGCCGTTGGCATCCCTGGTTCGGTCGGCGGTGCGATATCTATGAATGCCGGCACGCGGATCGAATGGATTGGCTCGCTGGTCGAGGATGTCGTAACGTTTGACCCGGCATCCGGTATCAAGCATTATGCGGGGTCCGAGATCACTTGGGGCTACCGCGAATGTAGCCTTCCCCGCAATGAGATCATCCTCGAGTGCGTGCTCAAACTTAAACCGGCGCCCAAGGCCGACATTCGCGAGCGCATGGAACGGTACCTGACGAGGCGCAAGCGTACGCAGCCCATGGGTCGCGCATCCTGCGGGTCGGTCTTTCGCAACCCGCCCGATGCGAGTGTGGGCAAGCTTATCGAGGATTG
>JAXJLC010000058.1:0-4557 GCA_036297365.1 Collinsella sp. | reverse complement strand
GAGGTAGGCTCGTCAAACAGCATGATCTGCGGGTTCATGCACAGGGCGCGGGCGATGGCAACGCGCTGCTTTTGGCCACCGGACAGGCGACCAACCGCGGCATGGGCGAATTTTTCGAGTCCCACGCTCGCCAGGTGCTCCATCGCGACCTGTTCGGCCTGATCTTTGCTCATCTTTTTGAGCGTGACGGGCGCGAGCGTGCAGTTGTCGAGCACATCCATGTTGTTGAACAGGTTGAAGCCCTGGAACACCATGCCGATGTCCTCGCGCAGCTTGTTGATGTTGCAGCGCTCGGCCGTGAGATCCTGACCGTGGAACCAGATGTGGCCCGTGTCCGGAGTCTCGAGCAGGTTGAGGCAACGCAGCAGCGTCGACTTACCCGAGCCCGAGGCGCCGATGATGGTGACGACCTCGCCGGGGCTAACGGCCAGGTCGATGCCCTTGAGCACCTCGAGCGAGCCAAAGCTCTTGTGCAGGCCCTCAACGCGGATGAGCGGCTCTTTGGTTTGCGCGGCCGCAACGCCGGTAGTGGCGGTATCTGCCATGATGAATCTCCTCGTCTTGCGCCTAGTTGGAGCTGGGCAGCGTGGCCGGAGCCTCGGCGCCGAGCTTTTTGCCAAAGGCCTCGAGCAGGCGGCTCGCCACGAGCGTCAGGATCAGGTAGACCACGAGCGCCACGCAGTAGACCTCCATCTGACGGTAGTACACGCCGGCGACGGTGGTGGTGGCGTACATGAGGTCGAACACGCCGATGACCGAAAGCACTGACGAGTCCTTGATGTTGATGATGAGCTCGTTGGTGAGCGCGGGGATCGCGTTTTTAATGCCCTGGGGGAACACGACCTTGCGCATAGCCTGCCACTGCGACAGGCCCAGCGAGCGCGCTGCCTCGGCCTGGCCGGGATCGATAGACTCGATGCCGCCGCGCAGGACCTCCATCATGTAGGCGGTGGAGTTGAGCGAGATGGTGACGAGGCCGGCGGTGAAGGTGCTCCAAATCTGGTTGGCCTGGGCGGTCTCGAAGCCCATGCCACGCAAAACGGTGAAGCCCGCGTAATAGATGAGCAGGCCCTGGACCATCATGGGCGTACCGCGCACGATGGTGGAGTAGACGGTCGCAAAGCCACGGCCGATGCTCTTAAAGAAGCGCGTGAGGTCGTTATCCACGCGGTCGAACGTCTGAATGCGCAAAAACACAAGGAGCAGCGCCAGGAAAAAGGCGATGACGGTGCCGAAGGTGGCAAGTGCGATGGTGATCTCGATGCCGCGGATAAAGAAGTCCCCGCTCTTGTAGGTCATGTAGACCAGGCTCGACAAAAAGTCGCTGGGGTTGGAATCCGAGACAATGCTCACCTGCACCAGGTCGATAAACGACATGACGCAACGGTCGATAAAGAAAACTGCCGCGATGGCGACCACGACGTAGCTGCCTAAGCGTGCTCCACGACGGAAACGCTCAGATGCGAACGGCGACTTTTCGCGATAGTCGCTCCAGTGCATGAGCTTGGTGACCAGCGCCGCCGTCGACACGACGATCCAAGCCCACAGGATCGCCCAAAGGCAATCTTGGAAGATACCGGTGGGGGCCAAGAAGCTCAGCGGCGTGGGGTTGCGTTGGCTAAACGCCAGGCCGAGCGCCGCGATAACACTCGTGCCCAGGTATACATAACGGTGGTCGGCCTTGAAAAAGGAGGCCAGGCGATTAATGGTTTTCATGCTGCCTCCCTATGCCGGCTGACGGTCGAGGCACGCGTCCCACATTTGGTCGCGCTCCTCTTGGCTAATGCCCTTGAGTGTCTTGTCGATGAGCTTAAGCAGCTTGTCCGAGCCCTTGCGGCAGCCGACGTTTGCCGTGACCTCCTGTTTAAAGCCCTCGCCCTCGGCAAATTGAATCGGCACGATACCCGGGTTTTGGGCCATATAGCCCTTCTCGTTCTCGGTGTTGTAGGTCACGGCGTCGCAGGTGCCCTGCAGCAGGTTCGAAAACACCGTGGGAACCGAATCGACCGGGTTCTTGTGGACAACGCCCGGAATCTCGTCGATGACGGTATCGAGCATGGTGTCCTTTTGCCCGAGGACCGTAGCGCCGCTAAAGTCGCTGAGCTTGGTCGCATTTTGGTAGGGCGAGCCCTCTTTTACGAACAGGCCAAAGTAACCAATGAAGTACGGGTCGGAAAAGCCGACGGACTCCTCGCGCTCGGGCGTGGCGCTCATGCCGGCAATGATGAGGTCGATCTGGCCGTTGTTGAGCGAATCGATGAGGCCCGAGAAGCTCTGCTTGACGGCAACGGGTTCGCCACCGAGGGCCTTGCAGACGATCTTGGCGATCTGTACGTCGTAACCATCGGCATAGGCGCCCTGCACGTTGTCGATGGGGATGGTGTACTCGCTGGCTTCGGAGACCTGCCAGTTGTACGGGGCGTAGGCCGCCTCCATGCCAATGCGAATCTTGTCCTTGCCGATCACGGAATCGGACAGGTCGTCGCGACCGCCGCCCGTCGTGGGCTGAACTACCTTGAGCGTGGACGGGCGCTGACAGCCGGCGAGCGCGCCGGCGACGACGGAAGCGCTCGCAGCGAGAGCGCTTCCCAAAAAGATGCGACGGCTGCATACCGGCTGTGGATGCGCGTCGCGTTGATGGGGAGAATGCATAATCTGCCTTCCCTGTTGAATCGTACGCTAACGACTTAACAGGATATACGCCAGCAACCAGCAGCGCAGCACAAGCTCGAAAAATTAATAGACACGCGGTAGTCATTGGGGACGCCGATGTTTTGGCAATGCCGGCGAGCGACGTCCAGAGCAAACAAGTGGCATGAAAAAGGCAAGGCATGACCAGAAGGTCTATGCCTTGCCTTTTGAATGACAACTTGTCGCTCTGGACGACGCGCAGCATCGACCGAGCGGCGGAACCTCTAGAGCAAGGTAACGCTAAAACTGCGCTTGTCCGTCTCGCCCGGGGCCAGGGTGATGGTGTTGACCTTGTGCTCAAAGACATCGTCCTCGGTGTCCATGGTGGTATGACCGGTCCAGGGCTCGAGCGCCACAAACGGAGCGTCGTTGGCGGCAGACCACACGCCAATGTACTTAAAACCCTCAAAGTCGATCTTGACGCCGTGGCCCGACTTGCGGCCGCGCAGCGTGAGCGTGGAGCCCGGAGTATCGGTGAACATGATGGCATCGTTATCGAAGCTGCGGTGCGTGATGGGCAGCACGTCCGAGTTATTGGGAGCCTTGTAGCTGCCCTCGAACGTCATAAGACCGTCGAGCGTGATGATGGGGGCCTCGTTGGTCCAAGCCTCGGTAAACGCCAGCTCGTAATCCTCGAATGCCTCGTCCTCGGCACCGGGAGCCGGTACGTTAAACGCGGGGTGGCCGCCCACCGAGAACGGCAGGTCCACGTCGCCGGTATTGGTGACGGCAAAGGTCTGGGTAAGTGTGGCGTCACCAGTCAGGGCATAGGTCATGTTGAGCTTAAAGTGGAACGGGAACGCCTTGAGCGACTCGGGCGTGTCGGTGATCTCGTACGTTACCGAGGAGCCGTCCTCCGAAACCTCGACCAGCTTGTGCTCGACGATGCGCGCGAGGCCGTGGCGCGGCATCTCGCAGGTGCCAGCCGCAGACGTCGCCGTGTTGTTGCGCAGCGAGCCCACAATGGGGAACAGGATGGGCGCATGCTTGCCCCAAAAGGCGGGGTCGCCCTGCCACAGATACTCGTTGCCGTTGAGGGCAAGGCTCGTGAGCTGGGCACCCATGGAATCGATGGCCGCGGTGAGGCCGCCGCGCTTGATGGTAGTGACGGTAGACATGCTACTTCCTCCAAAAGTAAACAATAGTGTCGAGGGCTATTGTCCCACTCTTGGCGGCGAGACGGGACGGCAGGCGATTATTGAGTAGCCATAGCGGAATGAGCGGCGAGCACCTACTGGATATCCACGTAAAGGTCGAATCCGCCCTGCGGCGTGCTGTCGACCGTATCGGGCGCCTGCGAGTTAAAGCTCACGGGAACCATGCGCTTTGAGGCGCGGAAGCGCGTGCCGTCGGTGGCGACGGGCGGTTCATCGACGGTGAGCTCGTAGTCACCGGGCTTAAGTTCGATGCCGTCACCAGCGGAATTGACATATTGATACTCGTCAATCGTCTGCCCTTTGAGCGTGCGCCCCGCGATGTGGATGAGCATTTGGCTGTCGCCGCGCGCGGTATCCCACGTCGCGCCGTCCTTGACCTCGACCGACACATGTACCGAGCGCGTGCGGCTGAGCGATTGCTCGACAGACATCTCGACCTTGGCGGCATCTTGGCGCTGCTGCTCGACATGGCTCCAAACGCTACCGATTACCGAGCATGCGATAACGCCGGCCATGAAGGCGATAAGGATGGGGCCGAGCGGAGAGCGACGTCCTGCATCTTCCTCGCGAGCCAGGTCGGGGCGATGTGTGGGCGCAGGCGCCTGGGCGCCTTGCGCGGGCACGTCGAGAATGCTTAAGGATGCCGTGCTGTCGGGGTCGATGGTGTGACGCGGCTGCGGGATCTTTGCCGGCGAGATGGACATGTCCG
>JAXJLC010000057.1:0-3939 GCA_036297365.1 Collinsella sp. | reverse complement strand
TGCTGGGGTAGTGCGCATCGAGTCTGGCTACAGGCGCATTCCGCGACGTTATTACTCGCGAGCGTGATGCGTGATGCCAAATGCACAAGGCATGTCGAAAGGTCTCTCGTGTCGTAGCCTTCCGAGGCGAGCGCCGTTTTGGCGCGAGGGTCCGCGAAATAGGTGGTGAGGCTTTTGGCTCGGTACACGTACACGAGCGCTCCGCAGGGCCGCCAGACCAAAACACTCAGGTGGATGCCAAGCGGGTCAAGCTCGCGGTTGCACTGGGCGATAACGTTGAGCAGGCGTGCTCGGCGTTCTGCGATGGTTTCTGTTGCGGTCGAGCCGTCCCCGTGGGCGTAGGTGCCTGGATAGGTAAAGAGCGATGCCGGCTTGATGCTCGCGAGCGTGGGGGAGCAGTTGCGCACGACTGCTGCCTGAAACGTTGGGATGTCTATGGTTCGAGTCACGTCGCTCCTTACGGATCTAAACTGTTAGCCTAGGAAAACTTATACACGAAAGTAAGCCATGGTCAACAAAAAAGTTTGAAGAGGAAAACTAATTGACCGAACGGACATGATTTTGGGTTAAGATGGGGACACCCCATGGGGGTATCTAGATAGTGCTACTGAAAGGGGAACGCATGAGTGACTTGCTCAACCCTGCGAATCTCATCGTGCTGACCGTCATTGCCGTCGGCATGTTTTTTGGACTGCGTCGCATTGCCGCTTCGACACACGGGAAGAGTTGCTGCAGCGATGGTGCGAGCGGCAAGAAGGCCAAAAAGGTTGTGGTGGCAGACACCGACGAGTCCCACTACCCCTATCGTGAGGAACTCCTTATCGGCGGCATGAGTTGCGACGGCTGCGCCCGGAATGTGACGAATGCCCTCAATGCGCTTGATGGCGTGTGGGCTACGGTAACGTACGCGGACCACACGGCACGCGTGCGCTCGAAGCGCCCGGTTGATCGCGACACACTCGAGACGGCAGTGAGGGGTGCGGGCTATTACGTTATGAAAATGTAGGCGTTGCCCTCTCCGGTGGGTACCAGCCTCCTGCCCATTGTGACTATCGGCATCCAAACATTTGCGCAAAAATAACCTTTAGATGCGGCAAAAGTGGAGTTTGGTGACGGTTTGCGCGGAATTCGCTACCAATCGAGCATCTATGAACCCGTCAAAACAATTACAGGTGTATATTTATACACTGATTATTGCTGTGCTCAGATTGCAATTAACCGTGGACAGAAATGAAGAATGCTAAAACTGGGCTTTAGGACAGGGGAGGTTATAACCTTATGAGACGAGTGGGAACACTTGGCTTGGTGGCAGCGCTTGCCGCTATCTTGGTATCGCCGCTGCCGGCGCACGCCGAAGACGCATCGGGTGCCGTTACCTACAATGCGGGAAATGGGTATTCCTTTGAGAAGCTCTCGCATCCTACGGTAGGAACGTCGCAGCCGGATGGCATCGTCGACTACCAGGGTAACGGTGCCGTTGCCGTTCCGGGCGCCGATGGTAATACGGCCAACAACGAAGGCGATCGCGGCCAGAGCTACACTTGGGCGGCTGCGAGCTATGGTGACTGGCTTTATGTGGGCACCTGCTATGCGGCGATGGGCAACACGCTGACGCTCATGAACAGCACGCTGGGCGATTCCTTTGATGTCGAAACCATGCGCCTGACGCTGGAGGCCATGTTTAACGGTACCTTCTTCTATGGACAGCAGAAGGAGGACGGCACGGCCGACAAGGACAGCGGCGGCATCTTGGTCAAGATCAATACCAAGACCGGTGAGACCAAGCTGCTACTCTCTGAATCGCTCAACGGCGTCGCTCCTTTGTTCCGCAATGCCGTGAGCTATAAGGGTAAGCTCTATTTCTGCGGCAGCGTCAGGACCAATGACGGCAAAGGCGGCCTGCCTGCTGTATACGAGATCGATCCTAAGACGGATGAGTACAAAGTTGTCTATCAGGGCCTTTCGAGCATGCAGGATTACGGTGCTGCCTACAAGCAGGGCATTTCTACCGGTATCCGCGGCATGTGCGTCCATGATGGCCAGCTCGTCATCAGTAATGTGGGTAAAGACGCGAACGGTAATTTTGTGTCGACAATCCTGACGTCGTCTGACCCCTCGTAGGGCCAGGACAGCTTCACCGAGATTGCCAACTCGGAGACGCTGTTTGGCTATCCGGCGATTCGCTATCAGGACAGCATCTACGGCGGCGCCATTTGGGATATGGTCTCGTACAATGGCCATCTCTATGCGACCATCTGCACCGGTACGCCCGAGAACGCTCCCGATGATAATTCCATGCAGTCGTTTGCCATGGTCCGTGGCGACAAGAATGCCGACGGCAGCTATTCGTGGACTCCCATTGTCGGCGATCAGAAGACGGACGGTGCAAAGTACTGCTTTGGCATCGATCCTGCCCGTACCCGTTCTGGCGCTGCCAACCTCATCGTCTACAACGACTACCTCTATATCGGTGAATACAACGACGAGGAGATTGCCCTCGAGCGCATCCTGTTCAACAAATCCAACACCGAAGAGGGCGGCAAGAGCAGCATGGGTGGCGTTGACTGCTCGTTTGTGAATGCCAATCTTGAGCAGTCGGTTAACATCTATCGCATGGACAAGGACGAGAACATGGAGCTCGTCGTTGGCGATCGCACCGACATGTTCCCCGAGGGCGGTATTTCCGGCCTGACTTCGGGCTTTGGCCGAAACGAGAACCAGTACATTTGGCGCATGCAGAAGTTCGACGGCAAGCTGTATATCGGTACCTTTGATACCGCGAGCCTGCTTGAGCCGATCGGCCAGTTCTCCAATGGCGACATTATCGATATGACGCCCGAGGAGTGGGACTCTCAGGTTCAGCGCCTTAGGGACCTGCTCGATCACCTGCTCGACAAGAAATCGCCTGACGACCCCATCGTTCCCGTGAACACGCTTGCGGACGATGATTCAAACGAGGCCGCCGAGGTCGATGATTCGAACGAAGCTGCTGAGGTTGATGATTCAAACAAGGCCGTCGATGTCGATGACGAGAAGACCGAGGTTGCTAAGGGCTTTGGCGATCTGAGCGATGCGCTGGAGGATGCCGCGGGCGGTCTTTGCGATCAGGCCGCGACGATGTCCCAGGACTTTGAGGACGACGCCGCTTATGTCCAGAAGATCGATGGCGAGATCGCGTACTTCAAGTCCTTTGCCGACCAGTATCAGGACATGCTCGATAGCTATGAGAGCCTTAAGCAGCAGTACGAGGATGCCTATGGCACCGAGCTGCCGAGCGATATTCAGGATGCGCTCGATAAGCTGCTGAGCGAGGAGAACCTCAAGAAGTTGCAGAGTGTCCTTACGTGCATGTGTTACCTGCGCGATGCCGAGCGCGGCTTTGATATGTATGTGACCGAGGACGGCGTGAACTTTACGACGCTGACGACCAATGGCTTTAACGATCCGTATAACCATGGTCTGCGCACCTTTGCGGTGACCAACCAGGGTCTGTGCCTTGGTACCGCCAACCCGTTCTATGGTTGCCAGGTCTGGATCCAGCGCAAGGAGAATTCGGAGAATCCGGTTGATCCCGGTACTCCGGATCCGACGGAACCCACCGATCCTTCGCAGCCGGGTGGCGGCGATCAGCCTGGCGGCAGCCAGACGGGTGGCAACGACCAGTCGAGCAGCACCACGACCACCGTCACGACGACCGCTAAGAAGACTCCGAAGGACGGCTCGCTGCCTCGCGCTGGCGACTCGACCTTCACGCTGGTCTTGGGATTGCTGGTTGCAGCTGCCGCAGTGCTTGGCATTGCTCTCGTCTTGCGCAAGCGTTCTCGTCGCTAGGCTCGTCCGCGTAGCTCAATGTCCTGGATATCGTCGAAGTTGATGGCGATATCCCTGAGTTTGAGCAGCTTGAATGCGGGTAACGCTTCGTCGAGAATGCCCGTGCGG
>JAXJLC010000056.1:0-2202 GCA_036297365.1 Collinsella sp. | reverse complement strand
GTGCCGCAGCTCGTCGAACGTGCGCGAACGATCGCCGTTCTCGTCAGGCTTAGCACCGGCAAAGAAGACCTTGAGCACCATGCGGTCAATGCCCTTGGCCGACTTCCAGCCCGCATCACTCACCGTCACGCGATACGTCTGCTCTTCTTTTTCACGCCCCAACAGGCCCTTCTTGGCCTTGGTCACGGTCGCCTGCTCCAGCTTGATCACACGGTCGTCGGTGAGCTTCATAAGCGTGGCGATATATGCCTGATCGGGCACCTCGTTCCAGCTCATGAGGGCCGAAAGCACGGCGGGATGGTCGGCCGAGGGCACATCGCGGAAATATTCGTCCTGGAAAAGCGGCTTGGGCTTGCGGCGGCGCAGCTTGAGTACAACGATTGTGCCGGTAAAGGCCACCGCCGCAACAACACTTAGCACGGCAAGTGCATTGGCAATCATGCGAGCGTGAGCGCGGCGGGCGTTAGCTTCGTCGGCCCATCCCTCTCTTCGCTCAGGATCGTTGACATGCGCTCTTCGCCCGAGGCGGTAAGCTGCGGCACCCAGTCGCTAGGGAAGGCGATGCGTGCCTCGGCGAATTCGCCCTGATGCACACAGGGAATGGTATAGGTGACCATGGGTTCGTCCGCATCGAGCGATACATCGCCCGTCAGCGGGCCGTGGCCCCATGCGCGGAAGTTATCGCCCTTGACGGCCGCCGTCCCGGCAGCGGCATTTGCGAAGCGCACTTCCATCTCGACATCGTCGGAATCCGCAGACCAGCCGTCGCCCACGAACTTCCAGTAGAGCTCGGCGGTACCGGCCCAGTTCATAACCGCACCGGTCATGGTATAGCTCACGTAATAGATCGCGCTGTCGCCGCTCTCGTGGGGGCTGAACACCTTAATCCTTACGCCGTCACCGGTCTGCTCGACCGTGTAGACGCCAGAGTCGCCCTTGTTCGCGCTATCGACTTTGTTAAACGCGGTGTCCTCTTCCTCGACACTCAGCACGTCGACGCCCGCCGTGCCGCCCTGCTGGTTGGTGCCCGTATTGATCTCCCAAAACACGCCGTTGATGTCGTCGTCGAAATCAAACTGGCGTCCCTCGACAACGGTCAGCGATCCGTCGGCCTCGACCGTGGCGCTGATGTAGGTTTGGGTCATGGAATAACCGTCGGCGTGTGCGGCGGCGGGCAGTAGCAGCAATGCAAGCGCGACGAGTGCGCAGACGGAAGCAAATCGCGCAAACGGGCGGCGCTGCCGACAGGTTTTGGCAACGGGGGCGTTCATAGGCACATCCTTTGTCTGTGATACCAGCAACGCCATTGTCCCACGTTTGCGGGCGCACATGACGAACATCTAGGCCAGCGGAGTATCAAACGGGACGAAAGTCACGCCCGCGGCCGGCACCTGGGGACGTTCCTTATCTGCCGGCAATCTGGGACACTCCTTGGCATGGCCTGCGCCAGCAATAGATACCACTTCACAGCTCCGTCACAGGTGTAGCGGCTTTGTGTGGGCGCGGCATGCGCTGACTGAGCCGCCAGCCGAGGGGCATAAAGCAGTTGAGCGAAAACGGTTTGCCCCTTTGCCGTTCGCTCGAGGATCATGTCCCCCTTTTCCGCGGAAACCCCGGCAGTTGCGAAGAGCTGCCGGGGTTTCTGTCGTTTGTGAGGCTAAGTCGGTACGCAGCGATCGAGACCTTGAGCCGCAAACCCACCGTGCGCAATGCGCACCGCCGCCAACTTGTGAGCGCGGCAACGCCTTCCCTGCCAAGCCCCGCGCTATACTCATCCGCATGGATATCAAAACACGCAACATAGCAACGCCCGCCGCGGACGCACCAGCAACGGCAGTGCCCACCCCCGTCGTGGGCCGCTTCGCCCCGTCGCCCTCGGGCCGCATGCACTTGGGCAACGTGTTCAGCTGCCTGTGCGCATGGCTTTCGGCCCGCAGCCAGGGCGGCAGCATCGTGTTGCGTATCGAGGACCTGGACGATCGCTGCAAGCGCCCGGAACTTGCCGCTCAACTGATTGACGATCTGACCTGGCTGGGGCTCGAGTGGGACGAAGGCCCCTACTACCAGCACGATCGCCTGGATCTGTACGAGGACGCCCTGCGCCAGCTGCAAGACGCCGGCCTCACCTATCCCTGTTTTTGCACGCGTGCCGAACTCCACGCCGCGAGCGCGCCGCACGCCAGCGACGGCACGCCCATCTAC
>JAXJLC010000055.1:0-2456 GCA_036297365.1 Collinsella sp. | reverse complement strand
TCCGGAACCCCTTGGCCCGGCAACGCGCATGAGCCTCGCAGGTGCACCAATTCCCGAATTCAAACTCTCGGTAAACTCAAGGGCAATATCATCACGACCAATTATGCGCGGAGGCTCAGCGCCGGCAGTGGGACGAAACGGGTTATGGAATATTGTGGCGCTCACTTGTTTGCCTCTCAAGGAAATCGATTATCGGTCAATCTTAGCTTTATTAGTTTATCGCAACTATATCGGATTATATCGAGTTGAATAAGCCTGTACAAACTTATCGTAGAAGTATCGAGCTATCGTAATGTAAACTAACAAATAGCCTAAACGCTGCCTTCTTCCCAACTCATGGCGAAGTCAAGCTGAGGGCCTTCTAACAACCATTGTCTAAAGCGAGAAGTACTCACTCTCGGAAGACAAGTTAGGCCCCAACCATGGATCACCCGTCAAGAAAAACTCCGGCCAGCGCTGCGTGAACAGTGCCTGTTCGCGTTTCCAACGGCGCAGCTTCTCCTCGTTGGCCTCTTCCCTGCCGCGCGAGGTGAACTCGTAGTGATACAGCTCGGCATAGGGCGTATAGATGGTGCGGTAGCCCGCCTCCCATACGCGCAGGCAAAAGTCTGCGTCGTTAAAGCCAACGGCGAATTCCTCGTTGTAGCCGCCGACGCGCTCAAATACGTCGCGGCGGACCATCTGACAGGCGCCCGTCACGGCGCTGAAGTTGCCCGGGCGCACGGCACGGGCAAGATAACCCTCGCGCTTTGCGGAGAAGTCCTGGTTGGCATGAGCAAGTGCGCCACGCACGCCAACCAAAATGCCGGCATGTTGTACCAGATGATCGGCAAAATAGAGTTTGGCGCCCACCACGCCCGCATCGGGACGCTGCAGATAGCCCATCATCTCTTCGATAAAATCGGGGCTTATGACCTCGGTATCGTTGTTGAGCAGCAGCAGATAGTCGCCCTTGGCATGCTCCACGCCAAAGTTAATGATCTGGGAGTAATTGAACTCACCCGGCCAGTACGCAACGCGCGCGATGCCCTTGCCTTCGGATGCTGCAGCCACGCGCTCTGACAGGGTTTCGTAATACGCAAACGTCTCCGGGGCTTCGCTGTTGTTCTCCACCAAGACGATCTCGTAATTGGTATACGTGGCCTTCTGGGCGATCGACATCACACAGGCGTCAAGCGTCTCAATGTGATCCTTGGTGGGAATCACAATGCTCACCAGCGGCGCAGGCTCCGGCAGCGCAAAGCGCATGCGGTAGACAAACGGCGTCTCGGTCTCCTCGACCGTTCCGCAAATGCCCAGCGCGTTAAAGTGGCGCTGCAGCGCAAGACGACCGGCTTCAATAGCATACGGCTTGCTATCGGCAGAGCCATCGGCGGTCGACCCCGGATGAACGCGCCAGTGATACAGCACGTGCGCAACATGTTCAAACCACGCGCCCGCCGCAAGGCAGCGGAGCGTCAGGTCGTAGTCCTGGGCACCCGCAACGTCTTCTGGGGACGTGCCGATACGATCGATAAGCGCCTTCTCCACCATCAGGAAATGCGTCACGCAGTTATGGCTATAGAGCAAGTCTACATTGAGCTTGGTCTTAAAGACCGGCTGGCCCCACTCCCCCGTTTTCTGAAACATGTCCTCGTCGCAGAACAGGACCTGGGGACGCTCGCCCTCGGCAGCATTGTTCAGCGCGGCAACATAGTGGAACAACGCGTCCGGCTCCAGAATGTCATCGTGGTCCAAGAACGCGATGTAGTCGCCCATCGCTTGCTCAATACCCGCGTTGGTGTTGACCACAATGCCGCCGTTGCCGGGCAGCCCAAAGCGACGAACGCGCTCGTCGTGGGCGCCTGCCGCAAGGTCGGCAACCGCATCCCATTCAGGTGAGGCATCCATAAGGAGCAATTCCCAGTTGTCATAGCTCTGGGCTAGCACCGAGTCCAGCAGCTCGCGCAGGTAGACCCGATCTGTCTTGTAGCACGGCACCACAATGCTCACGAGCGGTCTATAGGCAAAGGCCGCCGAAGCGACACGCTGGCACGCCAAATCGGCCGGCTTTGCGCGATGCTGCTCAAACCAACGTCGATAAGCTGCGTCGTCTGCACGCGCGTCCTTCATGCGGTTCCAACTGTCGTCGACCATGCCGTTGTACAGGCGACCATCCATGGCGCAAAAACCGCTCTGAATCTGCTCTGTGGGACCACTCGCAATCGCGACAAAATCCCGTATATCCTGAGGCATCTCTACGCTCAGATACGTTTTATTGACGCGGCAACCGTTGCGCTGCGGCACATCGCCCTGCGATTCAAACACATGCACGGTGGCATCGATGACATTCATATGCGCATCGAAGATCTGGAGCTCAGGTGCGCACTGGAGGTCTCCAGCCCAGGTAACCTCATAGCGCCACACCGCGCCGGCGTCTGCCGGTAAATAACGAACGGCATCGATCTCATAGCGAC
>JAXJLC010000054.1:0-6216 GCA_036297365.1 Collinsella sp. | reverse complement strand
GGCGTCAGCAGGTCAGTGGGTCATCGTCCCGGCATTCAGCATCAGGGTAGCGCTGCGACGCGGAAATCGCGCGCCGTTGCCGCGCCCCGCAGTGCCCGCTTCCCCCGAGAACAATTATCAGTGCAGGTCAAGAGTTTACAGGGGGTTTACCATCTAGAACCGCGAACGGTATACGGCTATGCTGTATCTCGGCGCCTAATCCGCAATGAAACGAAGGGTTGAGACGTCTATATCCCACAAGGTATACAGAGCTCGGCCATAGAATAAATGAGATGGGACGGTGACAGATGAACACCCTGATGTTCTTCTATACCCTAGCGATACTCGTGATCTGTATTGTGACGGCGGTGCTCTCGCTTGCCGCCTATGCCTCGTCTCGTCGACGCTTCTTTATCTATGGCAGCGGCGTATTTACCTGCTATGCCATCGAGATGACCGAGATTTTCTTTTTTGAATACACGCTGCAAAACCAGAGTTTTCCAGCCAGCGACTATTACTCAATTACCATGCCTGTGTTGCGGACCTTTGTGGCGACCGCTTCGCAGGCTTTTATTTGGCTCATTGCCATGGATTTGCTCGACAAGCATTCAAAAAAGCAGTTTGTCATTCCCGTCGCAACGTTCTTGCTGAGCGAGCTGCTGATTATCGTCGCTGTCCCCTACGGCCCCATTCATCAATGGCTCTACTACACGATGCGTCAGGTATTCCTTGTTTTCGTGGGGCTATATATCTTTTGGACGGCACGCAAGAGCACGCAAGTCGAGCTGAAGGCACGCGTTAACAGCCAACGAAAGCACCTGATTATCGGCGCTATTCTGGTCGGTTGCATCGTTGCCGAGGATTTCTACAACATTCTGATTGTCCCCATGAGTCTGGCGCCCTCTTGGCTGCAACTATATCTGTCCGAGCGCAACTTTAGCGAAAACGTCTTTGCCTGCTACTTTGCGATTCTGCTGATCATCTACTCCTACCACGTGCTTTCAATCCGCATGCAGGAGGCGCCCGAGGAAAAGAACGTCAGCGATCTTGATCGACACATCGAAGAGCAGATGCCCTTCTATCGCAACGCCTACAAGCTCTCCAACCGTGAGACCGAAGTTATGCGTCTGGTCGTACTGGGCAAATCGAACCAAGAGATAGCTGACGAGCTATTCCTTGCCGTGGGCACCGTCAAGACCCACATCCACAACATCCTGGTCAAAACCGAACAGCAAAACCGCACGACGCTCATCCTCCACTTTTGGAAGCGATAACCTGCCAAAAAGGGACAGGTTTATTTTGGCAGGTTTTATCTGGGCAAACGCCAAAAACCGCCGCGAGGGAGCTACTTTCCCTCGCGGCGGTTTTCTAGCAGTAAAACCAAGTGAGTAGGCTTTTGGCGGGATGCCGAGCACACCTCAAAACGCCACAGCCCTGACCTGCGATTTTATTGAGCACTTGCCGCGATGTGCTCGGCAGATCCAAAAAAGCCTACTCACTTGCATCTGAGATGCTCTAGATACGCAAAATACCGCCGCGAAGGGAGCTGGACTCCCTTCGCGGCGGTTATTCGCTCTGATTTTGCGACGATTTTGCCCGCTTGTTACTCGCTGTAGCGGGTGGCTATGGCGGCTTGTACCATGCCGGTGCTCATGAGGTAGGTCACCAGGAAGTAGCCACCGTATGCTGCCAGGAAGATTGCACAGGTAAGGCCCACGGTGCCACCGATGCTCATATTTCCGAAAATGCTCACCAGCTCAATGATCACCTTAAGTGCCACAAAGGAGTGCGCCAGGCCCACTGCCAGCGGGAACAGGAAGAATACCGCTTGCTGCGCCATCACCGAATGGCGAATCTGGCGGTCGTCGCAGCCGATCTGTGCCAGCACACGATAACTGCGGCTGCCGTCGGCCACGTTGGAGAGCTGCTGGATCGACAGAATCGCCGCGCATGCAGCGACCAATACAAAGCCGATGTAGATGGCTAGGTAGCTAATAAGACCGTTCATTTGCGCTGTCTGCGTGTACATCTCGGAGCGTGTAATGAAGGTTCCCCACGATCCCGACTCCTTGCCGTCAACGAGCAGATTGTCGAGCACAGTGTATTTAATACTCTCGTCCGCCTCGGTCGTATCCATCCCCTGTTTGTAGTTAACGAGCAGGCTACTGGAATACGGCTGCAGATTAAGTTGGGACAACAGCTCGTCGGCAACGACGACGGTACCCGGATTACTACCCATCGCCGAGTTGGCGATGGCCGCCGTATCTTCGTCCGACTTATCGGTTGCGGGCTTGAGCGTATGCCCGCCCAAGGTAAGGGCATGGCCGCCAGCCATATACTTGGTGTACAGGTCGACCAGCTCGCCGCCCATATCACACGTGAGCAGATACTGGTCGTGACCGATGTGCACCGGCTCCTTGCCCATCATCTGGCGCAGTTTGTTGTACTGACTCGCCGGCGTCACAAACAGACCCATCGCATCGGCATTGCTACCCCCGAACGCCTTGGGAAGCTTTTCGCCCATGATCTTGCACATCTCACTTGGAGTCACCGAAGGATTCGAGCCGCCAAGCGGGTAACTCAGATACGAATCGATCTGCACATGCTCACCGGCAACATCGGCGATATTGACCTTCTTGCCGGTCTCGTCGTTGTTGTCCGCCGACTTGCCCTTAATACCGTCTGCAACGTTATCGTGATCGATACGATCGCCGTGCCATGCGGAGTACAAATCGACCGTACTATCGGCCAGCACCATGCGATCGGCTTCAGACGGATTGATGTACTCTTTGTAGTAGTCGAGCGTATCGGGCGTGTAATAGACATACGTCTGTGACACGTCAACAGGGTTATAGCGCTCCAGGTTTTCGTTCATCACATTGGCAATCGACATACCGCACGTCACCGAGGTGATGGCCAAAAACAGGAGCATCGCGATGACGCCCATCGAAAAGCACACCGTGTTGACCTTGGCCGCAAGCTGGCGCACGGTAAACATGTTGAGGCCGCGCCAATACACGCCGCGCAGGCTCTGCAGCAGCTTGATGAGCATGCCCGAGAGTCCCCAGAACAGGGCAAAGGTGCCCACGGTAACCATAGCGGTCGTAATGCCAAACTGGTTCATGGCCTCTTGCAGCTTGCTGTCCGTCGCGGTTAGCGGGAACCCATCACGTAGCAGACGGTAATAGGCCACGCCCACAAGCACCACGCCCACGGCAAAGATGGCAATCGCAATCCAGGGGTTGCGCGTCTTGATGCTCTCGTTGCGACGCTCGGCACCCATAAGCTCGATGAGTTTGGTACGACGCACGGCGCGGAGGTTCAGCAGTAGCGTGAGCACAAACATTACGAGCATGCAGGCAAGGGTCAGATTGAACGCATGCATCGAGAAAAAGAAGTGGAAATTGGCGATCTGTGTCTTAAAGAGCGAGGCCGTAAAGAACGTCATGAGCTGGGAGAGTCCCACACCCAGCACAATGCCGGCGACAAAGGCCACCACCGAGACAATCACCGTCTCGAGCGCCATGATCGTGGCGACGCGCCCGCGCCCCATGCCGAGCACCTGGTACAGGCCAAACTCCTTTTTGCGGCGTTTCATGATGAAGTTATTGGCATACACCATCAAAAAGGCCATGACACCGGCCAAAAAGTACGTCAGGTCGCCGAGCATGCTGCCCATAACCTGCGCCAAGCCCTCTTCATCGATGCCGGCGATGTCGACCTGCATTGAGATGGTGTTAAAGGCATAGAAGACCGTGACGCCCAGGGTGAGCGTCAAAAGGTAGACGAGGTAGTCGCGGCCGGCGCGGCGGACGTTGCCCCAAGCGAGTTTACAGAGCATCGGAGCCCTCACCGCCCATCACGGCAACGACCTCCATAATGCGGTCGAAGAACTCGCGACGGTCGGTGTCGCCGCGGCGCAGCTCGGTGAAGATCTTGCCGTCGCGGATAAACAGCACGCGGCTCGTGTAGCTGGCGGCAAAGCTGTCGTGCGTGACCATGAGCACGGTCGCGCGCAAGCGGCGATTGAGGGCCTCCAGGCTCTCGAGCAGCAGACGAGCGCTTTTAGAATCGAGGGCGCCGGTGGGCTCGTCGGCCATGATCATGGTGGGGTCGGTAACGAGCGCGCGAGCCGCGGCAACGCGCTGCTGCTGACCGCCGGACATCTGGTAGGGATACTTGTCGAGCACCTGGCTGATGGACAGGCGCGCTGCCACATCCTGCACGCGGGTTGAGATCTCTGCCGAGTTTGTGCGGGCGATGGTGAGCGGCAGGGCGATGTTCTCGCGTGCCGTGAGCGTATCGAGCAGGTTGGAGTCCTGGAAGATAAAGCCGAGCTCCTCGCGGCGGAACTGCGAAAGCTTAGCCTGCTTCATGCGTGTTACGTCCTGCCCGTTGATACGGATGGTGCCGCTCGTGGCGCTATCGATGGTCGAGACGCAGTTGAGCAACGTCGACTTGCCCGAACCCGAAGCGCCCATGATGCCAACAAATTCGCCGCGGTTGACGGTAAAGCTGACGTCGTTGAGCGCACGGGTCACGTTGCCCAGCGCTCCATATACCTTTTCGAGATGCGCGACCTCCAGTACCGGAGTCGCCATGTGCGTGGTTTGCATACCGAGTCCTTTCTTGCGATTAGTCTACGGCATCTATAGTCGCAAGAAGACGAGTCGGCTACCATCGATATGGCTTACGCTTGCCTTACCGTTGTGTAAGGTACGCGTAGCTACCCTGCCACGTGTTGATGTTGAGAGAGGACTCCTGTTGAAGACTGTTCATGTTGCCGCTGGGATCATTCGCAAGGAAGGATCTGATGAGCTGCTTGCCGTGCAGCGCGGCTACGGCGACATGCAGGGACTTTGGGAGTTTCCCGGTGGCAAGCTCATGCGCGGCGAGTCGCCCGAGGACGCCGTACGCCGCGAGCTTATGGAAGAGTTGCAGGTCAAAGTCACCAATCTGCGCGATTTCTATACCGTTGAGTACGACTACCCCGATTTTCATCTCTCCATGGAGTGCTACTACTGCTCGCTGGCTAAAGAGTCTGGCGAGCCCCAGAAGCACGACCGCCAGCTCGATATCCGCTGGATTCCGCGCACCTCGCTTGCCACGGTTGAGTGGATGCCCGCCGACAAAGAGCTTATCGATGCTCTGATTGAGTTGAAGGAAGATCGGCTCGAGGCCAACGGCACTGCCAACGACGCCGAGGCCACCACGGCCGACGAGCCCGCCACCAAACCCAAGCGCGCACCTAAGCGCCGCAGCAAGAAGCGCCCCAAGCCCGGTCTGCTCGACGGCATCGATACCTCGGACCTTTCCGCTGACGAGCGCGAACTGGTGCGCCGTCGCGCCGCTATAAAAAAGTCCATGAAGGGCAACAAGCGTGCGAACACCAAACCCGAGCTGCTCGTTCGCCAGCGTCTGCGCGCCGCGGGCCTTACGGGCTATCGTTTGGAATGGAAGGTTCCCGGCAAGCCCGACATCGCCTTTCCCGGGCGCAAGATCGCCATCTTCGTCAACGGTTGCTTTTGGCATCGCTGCCCCAAGTGCAACCCTAGCCAGCCCAAGCGCAACGTTGAGTTTTGGGAGGCAAAGTTCCGTCGCAACGTCGAGCGCGACCGCGCTGCCGTGGCAGCACTCACTCAAATGGGTTGGACACCCATAACCATCTGGGAATGCGAACTCAAAAAGGACCGCATCGACGCCACCATGGAAAAGGTCATCGAGCAGGTGCGCGCCGCAGAGCCGCAGCGCTAGGAACGAGCCATCCACACGCCCCACACAGGCGAGCCACATCCGCGCCACAAACCTTAGAAAGCCCTTAAGCCCCCAACCTTTCAAGAGTGTTACTCGATACCTCTGACCTGCAGTTTCATCGTAACACCAAACCAGGTTAAGCCTTTCTTTAGCGCTTCTTTGCAGCAGCCGCGGCATAATACTGCCAGCGCACGGGACCTAGCAGCATACCCCGAGCGCAATCTTTTGGTGGACATCGAGGAGGCCGCATAAGCATGCATTCTTTCAATGACGCAGCACAGCAGCCATCCCTAAAACATGCAGACCTTTTCTCCTTCCCCCCGACACAGAGAGACGGCCTCCTCGACTCCCCCACCACAAAAGCCAAACGCTCAACCGACCAGAGCCTCAACTTGCGAGCATCGTTCGAAAAGCTCCAAGCATCCCTAAACAAGTCATTCCCCAACCAAGCCCGGGCATACTAACCCCTCATCAGCAAAGAAG
>JAXJLC010000053.1:0-2127 GCA_036297365.1 Collinsella sp. | reverse complement strand
TGGTGTAGGCGGAGTTCTTGACGTCCTCGGCGATGCGCTTCTCGGCGGCTTCGTGCTCCAGGTGGCCGTGAAGCTCGCAGAAGGTGTTCAGCGGCACGCCGGCAACCTGGGCGCTGGACCAAGCGACAAACTCGGAGTCGCCGTGCTCACCCATGACATAAGCCTGAACGTCGCGCGGGTCAACCTCGACGTGAGCGCCGAGCATCTGCTGCAGACGGCCGGTGTCGAGCACGGTACCGGAGCCGATGACATGGCCCTCGGGCAGGCCGGACATCTTGATGGCGGCGTAGGTCAGAACGTCGACCGGGTTGGAGACGATGAGCAGAATGCCGTCGAAGCCGGACTTCTTAATCTCGGGGATAATGGACTTAAAGATGTTAACGTTCTTGTTGACCAGGTCCAGGCGGGTCTCGCCGGGCTTCTGGGCAGCGCCAGCGGTGACGACGATCATGGCGGCGTCGGCGACATCGGAATAATCGCCAGCGTAGATCTTCATCGGCTCGGCAAACGTCATGCCGTGCGCAATATCCAAAGCCTCACCCTCAGCGCGGTTCTTGTCCACGTCGATGAGAACCATCTCGGAGAACAGACCACTCTGCATCAGCGCGAACGCCGAAGACGAACCGACGAAACCGCAGCCGACAATAGCGACCTTCTTCTCGTTAACCATTAGAAACTCCCATCTCTCTCCACAAACAAGCCGCCCGGGAACGACCCGAGCGGCTTGCCGTAATCCCAATACATCCAATCGGGACTTTGATTATGCTCCTACTCGCAGCCAAATATCGACCGTTTGCCGAAATTATTTGCAGAATTCGTAAAATAACTGCACGAAATCGGTTTCGAGCTATTGACGAGCCGAAATAGCTTTCTAATACAGGCCCGCTTCGCGGATGGCCTCGACAGCCAAAGCGATCTGGTCGGGCGGCAAAACCAGCGCCATACGCACGTGTCCCTCGCCCGAAGGACCAAAGCTCGCGCCCGGCGTCACCACAACACCGGCCTTCTCCATGAGCTCCTCGCAAAACGCCATGGAATCGGTGCGACCACCGGGAAGCTTGGCCCACACAAACATAGAGCCATGCGCGTTGGGACGCTCCCAGCCCAGGCCCTCAAGACCGTCGCACAGAGCATCGCGGCGCTCCTGGTACTTCAGACGCTGCGCCTCGACCTCATCGCGCGGACCGTTCAGACAGGCGATAGCAGCCTTCTGGATCGGGAAGAACATACCGAAGTCGATCTGGCCACGCAGCTTGGCAAAGGCCGAGACCACATCCTCGCGACCGACCAAAAAGCCGATGCGCGCACCGGTGACGTTAAACGACTTGGAAAGCGAGAAGAACTCAACGCCCACCTCGAGCGCGCCGGGATACTGCAAGAAGCTGCCGCCCGGCTCGCCGTCGAACACAATGTCCGAGTATGCGTTGTCGTGGACGATCAACAGGTCGTGCTCGTGGGCGAAAGCGATGATCTCCTCGTAGATCTCGGGCGTGCCCACCGAGCCCACCGGATTGGCGGGCAGTGACACGATCATGTACTTGGCACGGTCGGCCACCTCGGGATCGATGCCCGCCACATAGGGCAAGTAATTGTGCTCGGCAACCAGCGGATAGTACTCGAGCTTGGCATCGGCAATCTTAGCGCCCGCCTCAAAGACCGGATAGCACGGATCGGGCACCAGGATGGTATCACCCGGATCGAGCAGAGCCAGGCCCAAATGACCCACGCCCTCCTGTGTGCCGTTGCACGACTGCACCATGGACGGCGTAATGCCCGAAACGCCAAAGCGGCGCTCATAGTAATCGCACACGGCTTGCTTGAGTTCGGGCAGGTCGCGCAGGGCGTACTTCCACATCTCGGGATCTTGGGCCGCCTGCGTGAGCGCCTCGACCACGTGGTCGTACGGCTTAAAGTCGGGCGTGCCCACGCTCATGTTGTAAATGGTCTTGCCCTGAGCCTTCAGCGCAAGCAGTTTGTTGTTGAGCGAGGCGAAGACCTCCGCGCCAAAGCGCTCGAGACGCTGCGATGCCTGCATGGTGCCACCTTTCGATATAAAAAACGCGGCGCTCCGACAAGAGCGCCGCGCGATACGGGCCATCAGATTGCAAAAGTGTAACGCTTACAAAC
>JAXJLC010000052.1:0-10145 GCA_036297365.1 Collinsella sp. | reverse complement strand
GTACAGGTTGCGCTCGAGGTTGGTGGCGTCGACAACCTGGACGACCACATCGGGCTCGCCGCTCATGAGGTAATCGCGCGAGCACTGCTCCTCGGGGCTGTAGGGGGAAAGCGAGTAGATGCCGGGGAGGTCCGTGATGGTAACGTTCTTGTCGCTTAGGAGCTTGGCCTCCTTTTTCTCAACCGTGACGCCGGGCCAGTTGCCAACGTAGCCGTTGGCGCCGGTGATCAGGTTGAAAAGCGTGGTCTTGCCGCAGTTGGGGTTACCCGCCAGCGCGACATGGATCTGAGAATCCGCCATTCAATCCTTCTTCCTTGTGTGCCTGCGCTGCTTTCTCCGCGCAGGCTGGATAATGTGCTTCAAAGTTGCTGCATTAAGTTAGAAATACCTAACTTTATCTGCAGAAATATACGCCGCGAGCCCTACTGGACCTCGACGACAGCCGCCTCCTCCTTGCGGATGGAAAGCTCGTAGCCGCGCACGTTGATCTCGACCGGATCACCGAGCGGTGCAACCTTCACGACCTTGAACGAAGTGCCCTTGATGAGCCCCAGGTCCATAAGGTGGCGGCGAAGCGCACCCTCACCGTGAAGCTTGACGATGGTGGAGCTCTCGCCCACCTTAACGTCACCCAACGTCTTCATCCTCTTGTCCCCCTTTCGGTTTTTATGAAATGCTGCAGACTAACCGACGGTCATGATGTGCATGGCAACCTTGGAATCGATGCCAAAGCGTGCGCCCAGCACCGTGACGATGATATTGGCGCCACTCGAGCTCACCACGTGGATTTCGTTGCCCTCGACAAAGCCGAGGTCCTTGAGGTGGTGTTTCATGTCCTCATTGCCCTTTACACGAGACACGCGCACGGTTTCGCCCGCTTTTACCATCGAAAGCGGTATGGCCGGCATCTGCGGTCCGCAAGACATGAGTTGCTCCTAACGTCAGTTCGTCCTCAACATCGACGTGATAAAAGTTAACCACGTCTATGTTCGCTTTAGTAAACTAGCACGTGGTTAACTTTTTGGAAAGGGTCCCCATTCAGATTTCGAAAAAGTTTCCTATACGAAACAAAAGGGCGCGGCAAAGGACCATCCTTTACCACGCCCTGTCATGCTTAAAGCGAGAGATTTCTGATCGATGTGACACAGGAGGCCTCATCTACGCCCGAAACGCGGAACACGACGTCTTCGCCACATTCGCCGCAGAGTGCCATGAGCCCTATAACGTCGCGGCCATCGGTGTAGCGGTCACCAATCGAAACCGACACGTCACTACGGTGCTTGGCAATGATGTCATAGAGCAGCGCAACCGGACGGGCATGTAATCCCAACGGATCTTTAATCGTCTTCGTAAACTCGACCATGTCCCCTCCCGCGACATCGCACATCGGCCGGCAAAACCCAGCCACGTGGTAGTTATTGTAGCGTTAGATGCTTGTTGAGGGCGGGACGGAAATCGCATCCCATTTCGAGCGTCAATGATGGGACACTGTTTCCGCCAGAAGGCTCAACCGGAAAGTGCGACCCGTTATTTGGCTGGATTCTGGGACGCAATTTCCCAAAGGGGCCTGTTTGGGAAACTGCGACCCGTTTTGGACGCAATTTCTGGGACGCAGTTTCCGCGACGCCCAGTCAACCTATGCCCTCGCAACGCCCGCGCATAAAAAACGAGGGAAGGCACACGTCCTTCCCTCGTTACAGGCAATAGGTAGCCGCTTGCCTACATCAGACGCAGGCTGACGTCCTTGAGCTGAGCGCCGGAAACGGCACTCGGGGCGCCCGACATGAGGTCGGAGCCGCTGGCCGTCTTGGGGAACGCCATGACGTCGCGGATGGAATCGGAGCCGGTGAGCAGCATGCACACGCGGTCCAGGCCCAGAGCGAAACCGCCCATCGGGGGCGCACCAAACTTGAGCGCCTCCATGAGGAAGCCGAACTGAGACTCGGCGCACTCCTCGGTAAAGCCCAGAAGCTTGAGCATGGACATCTGCATCTCGGCGTTGTGGATACGCATACCGCCGCCGCCGGCCTCAAAGCCGTCCATGACAAAGTCATAGGTGCAAGAACCGGCTGCCAACGGATCGGCCTCGATCTTGGCGATGTCGGTCTCGGTCGGCAGGGTAAAGGGCTGATGCTCGGCAGCATAGGCCTTGCGATCCTCATCCCAGTGGAACAGCGGGAAGTTGACGACCCACAGGAAGTCGTGGCCCTCGCGCTTGATCTCGAGTGCGTTGGCCATGTGAGAACGCATGCCGCCCAGAATCTCGTCAGAGAGCAGGCGCGGGCCGGCGGCAAACATCACAAGGTCGCCGGGCTCGACGTCCATGCGCTCGCGCAGAGCAGCCATCTCCTCGTCCGAGAAGAACTTGACGATGGGGCTGTTGATGGAGCCGTCCTCGCGGAAGGCGATCCAGGCCAGGCCCTTGGCGCCAAACGTGGAGGCCACGCCGGCGAGCTTATCGATCTTGGCACGTGCCCAGGCGCCGGCGCCCTTGGCGTTGATGGCCTTGACGACAGAGCCCTCCTCGTTCGCGGCAGTCGCAAAGACCTTGAACTTGGAGTTGGCAAAGATGTCGGTCAGGTCGACCAGGTGCATACCATAGCGGGTATCGGGCTTGTCGGAGCCATAGGTGTCCATGGCCTCCCAGTAGTCCATGCGACGCAGCGGCGTGGGCATCTCGACACCCATGCGGCCGAAGGCATCGGCCAGGACCTCTTCGAGTGCACTCATGACATCGTTCTGGTCCACGAAGGACATCTCGATATCGACCTGGGTGAACTCGGGCTGACGGTCGGCACGCAGGTCCTCGTCGCGGAAGCACTTGGCGACCTGGTAGTAGCGCTCGACGCCACCGACCATGAGCAGCTGCTTCAGGAGCTGCGGGGACTGCGGCAGGGCGTAGAAGTTACCCGGCTGAATACGGCTGGGAACGATGAAGTCGCGGGCGCCCTCGGGCGTGGACTTAAACAGGGAGGGCGTCTCGACCTCCATGAACTCACGGTTGTGCAGCGCCTCGCGAATGGCAAAGGTAAAGTCGGAGCGCAGCTTGAGGTTGGCCATCATCTCGGGACGGCGGAGGTCCAGATAGCGATAGCGCAGGCGGGTGTCCTCGCTGGTCTCGATGCCGTCCTCGATCTGGAACGGCGGGGTGACGGACGTGTTGAGCACCTCGGCGTGGTCGGTCAGGACCTCGATCTCGCCGGTCGCGAGCTTGGTGTTGGTGGTCTCCTCGCCACGGGCGCGCACGACACCGTGGATCTTGATGGGCCACTCGGGACGCATGGTCTCGGCGATCTTAAAGGCGTCGCCGTCGGAGTGCTCGGGGTCGAAGGTGAGCTGCGTGATGCCCTCGCGGTCGCGAAGGTCGCAGAAGATAAGGCCGCCGTGATCGCGACGACGGCTCACCCAACCGGTGAGGGCGACCTCTTCGCCCACGTTCTCGAAGCGAAGCTCGCCGCAGGTACGGGTGTGCATGGAATGCTCATCGATGGGACGGGTCTGGCTCATACCAGTGATCCTCCTTTATGGATCTGTGCCGCCCCGTGTCGTTCCGGGCGGCGTCGTACAGATTTGCCCAGCCTGCGTAAACCGCGCAGCCAGACATGGCGTTCTATCTTATCGCACCCGCGTCGATGTGCCGCGAAAAAGTAGCTCTTGCCCAAAGACTTGACGGAGACGAAACAATTGACGCGGCCTGGCCGTCGCCAAGGCGCGCCGCGTGCGACAATGTGCCCCAATACAACTGCACTCGGAAAGGCCCGTCATGACCGCACGCCTCATCGTTATGGATATCGACTCCACGCTCATCAACCAAGAGGTCATCGACCTGTTGGGCGAAGAGGCCGGCGTGGGCGAGCAGGTGGCACAGATCACCGAGCGCGCCATGCGCGGCGAGCTCGACTTTAAGCAAGCACTCGAGGAACGCGTGGGGCTGCTCACCGGCCTGGACGAGAGCGTATTCGAGCGCACCTTTGAGCGCGTGACATTTACCCCCGGCGCGCTAGAGCTTGTGCGCTCGGCACACAGCAAGGGCTGGAAGGTCGGCGTGGTAAGCGGCGGCTTTCACGAGGTCGCCGACAAGATCGTGGCCGCCGCGGGCATCGACTTTTGCCTCGCTAACCGCCTGGAGGTCGTGGACGGCAAGCTCACCGGCAAGCTGGCGACAGACATTGTGACCAAGGAATCCAAGCTCATCCAGCTGCTGGATTGGGCGGTTGAGTGCGGCGTCGATATGGCACACACCGTGGCAATCGGCGACGGCGCCAACGACATCCCCATGATTCAGGCCGCGGGCACGGGCATCGCGTTTTGCGCCAAGCCCAAGACGCGCGAAGCCGCCCCGTTTGCCATCGACGAGCGCAACCTGATGCTCGCCATGGACATCATCCTGCGCGACTAGTCGATCTTTCTAACAATTGAATCAGTCTGTCCTATAGTTTCCGAACAATTTTGTCTTAGTGTTCGGAAACATACCCTTTGAGTGCTAGACTTTGCGCCGTCGAAGGGAACATATATGGATAAGCGAGATCTTGAGCAGCTGCTGAGCGATGTTGCCGGCGGAGCAGTCACCCCGGCTGTCGCCCTTACGCGCATCCAGACGGCGCCAACCGCCGATCTGGGTTTTGCGCAGCTCGATCTTTCGCGCGGGGTGCGCCAGGGAGCCGGCGAGGTTGTCTACGGCGCCGGTAAAACCGCCGAGCAGATTGCCGCCATTATCGAAGCGCTGCACGATGCCGGCCAGGAGCGCATCCTGGTCACGCGCCTGGACGCCGAAAAGGCAGCCCGCACCTCGGAGCTCCTCGACAACGGCATCGACCTGGGATATGTCCCGGACGCACAGCTCGCCCTCGTGGGAGGCAAGCCCTCCCCCACCGGCAACGGACGCATCGTCGTCGCCTGCGCCGGCACGAGCGACCTGCCCGTCGCCGAGGAAGCCGCATTGACGGCCGAGTTCTATGGCAACGAGGTCGACCGCCTCTACGACGTGGGTGTCGCCGGCCTGCACCGTCTGCTCGCACATGCCGAGGAGCTTGCCCAGGCACAGGTGGTCATCGCCATTGCCGGCATGGAGGGCGCACTGGCGAGCGTTGTCGGCGGCCTGGTGAGCTGTCCGGTCATTGCCGTTCCCACCAGCGTGGGCTACGGTGCGAGCTTTGGTGGCGTAGCCGCGCTGCTCGCCATGCTCAACTCCTGCGCCAGCGGCGTTTCGGTCGTCAATATCGATAACGGCTTTGGCGCCGCCTACCAGGCAAGTCTTATCAATCATCTGAGCGCCGGCACACCCCGCGCCCGTTAAGGAGCATTCCATGTCCAACCATCAGCATACGCTTATCATCGACGGCACCTCGGGCATCAGCGGCGATATGACCGTCGCGGCCCTGCTCGACCTGGGCGCCAGCGAGGAGCACCTGCGCGAACAGCTCGCCACACTGCCGGTCGACGGCTTTACAATCGCCGTCACGCGTGCAAACAAGCATGGCATCGACGCCTGCGATTTCGACGTCCAGCTTGCAGAGGGACTCGAGAACCACGACCACGATATGGCCTGGCTCTACGGCAACGAAGCAGCTGTCGAGCACACGCACGAGCACGAGCACCACCATCATGACCATGATGAGCACGAACACGAGCACTGCCACGAGCATGACCATGAGGGTCACCATCACGCCCACCACCATCACCACCGTTCTTTGGCGGATGTCACCGCCATCATCGATGGCTCACGGCTAAGCGATGGTGCCAAGCGTCGTGCCCTCGCCATTTTTTCCGTACTCGCTGATGCCGAGGCAAAGGCTCACGGCAAAACGCCCGACACCGTCCTGTTTCACGAGGTGGGCGCCGTCGACTCCATCGTCGACGTCTGCTCTGTCGCCATCTGCCTCGACGACCTTGGTATTGAGGACATCGTGGTCGAGTCGCTCTCCGAGGGTCACGGCACCATCCACTGTGCCCACGGCCTCATGCCCATTCCCGTCCCCGCTGTCGTCAACCTGTGCCAGGCGGGCAATATCGCCCTCACGCCTGCACCGGTCGCCGGCGAGCTCGTGACGCCGACGGGCGCCGCCATCGTCACCGCGCTGCGCACGTCCGACCAACTGCCCTCACGCTACCGCATCGAAGCCGTCGGCTACGGCGCCGGCAAACGCCCCTACGAAGGTTGCTCCGGTACGCTCCGCTGCCTGCTCGTTCACGCGGACGCATAGCCATGGATGCCCGCAAGGCAAAAAGCCGCGCTGCCATCGTTACGGCGTTCTCCGAGCTCCTGTGCGAGAAAGACTACGGCAAGATCACCGTCGGCGACATCATCGCGCGCGCTCACGTAGGCCGCGCGACATTCTACGGTCTCTTTAAGAGCAAAGACGACCTACTGTCCGAGCTCGTGAGCGACATCTGCACCCACGCTCTCGACGACGATGGCACACCGCTCGATGATCCGCTCGTACAAGTCGAGCATATCCTCAACAACCTCTGGGCGCGCCGCCAGGGCGTTCGAGCCCTCGTAGCCGGCGCCGGCTCACGCGTTTTCGCCGACTGCTTACGCAAGACCATCATGTCACGAGCAGCCGAAACCGTCCCCGTCGACCCCTCAGGCCCCGCCGGCACCATGGACCGCAGCTTCCTACTCCACCACATAGCCTCAAGCTTCGTAGGAATGGTCCAATGGTGGGCCTGGCACAACTTCGAAGCCCCAAAAGAGGACGTGGCCAAAGACTACCTATCAGCCATAAAACCCCTCTTCAACTAAGTAAGAAGCTCATCCCAAAGCATCGCCCCAACCCAGGCCGCCACGCATCCCAAAGTGTCGCTCGCACCTCAAAGCGCCTAACAACAAAGTGCCCACCACATCCAAATTCAGATATATATGTTGGTTGCTTGTTCGAACACAACTGGATTCCCGCAGGGTCCGGCATAGGTTAACTTTCCGCCGCACTCCGCAGGACGCAAGAAGCTCCCGCCGCACGAAGTGCGCAGCGGGAGCTTCTTGCATGTCCGAGGACGCGGCGAAAAGTTAACCTATGCCGGACCCGGGCGTTATATCAATTGTCTTGGACTAGAACATGCCCAAGAAACCATGCACAAACAGCGCGGCCAGAGCGGCACCGATAAACGGTGCGATGCCAGGAACGAGCAGGCCGTACTTCCAGTTGTTGTCAGCCTTGTGCTTAATCGGCAGCACCTGATAGGCCATGCGAGGACCAAGGTCACGAGCCTGGTTCATGGCGAAGCCAGTGATGCCGCCCATGCCCATACCAACGGCCCAAACGATCAGACCGACGCAGATAGCGAGCATCAAAACGTTCTCGCCGGCGCGGTTAGCGGCAGCAAGGATGGCGCTGATGAACACGAAGGTGCAGATAGCCTCGCAGAAGAAGTTACGGGCATAGTTGGTGCCCTCGGTGGTGGGGTTGGTCGAGAAGATGTTGCGCTGGGCAATGGGATCGATGACACCATCGGAAGCCTTGAACTCATCGGCATACATCAACCACGCGATCACGGCGCCCACAAAGCCGCCGAGCATATCGGCAACCATGAAGGGGATGCAGCTGCTCCACGGCACCAGGCCTACGATGCACTGAGCAAGCACCATGGCGGGGTTCATGCACACGGCGCCGCCAAAGACAAACAGGCAGACCGAGATGCCAAAAGACCAAGTGGTGATGGCAAACATATGACCGGAGCCCTGATACTTGGTGCCCTTAAGCACGGTATCGCAGTGCACGCCCACGCCAAAGATGATCATGAGGGCCGTTGCGCCGAATTCGCAGAGGAGTTTGGTAAGCATAAAACCTTATCTTTCTTGTCGGTTATAAACAATTCGTTTGGGGCGCGCACTAGTGCTGCGCGACGACAACGCCCAAGCCATCGGGAATGACGGCCACCTTGGCATCGGCACCCTTCATCTCAAAGGCGAGCTTGAGCGCCTCATCGAGGGTGTTGACCGGCGTCATGTGCATATCCTTAATCATCTGGTGATCGCACAGGTCGGTAACCATGATCACAGGGTGATGCGCCAGGATGCGGGCAAAGATCTGACTCGTCCACTGGTCGGGCAGGGTCTTGTCCTTGGGACGGTCGATGCAGGCACGCTCAAACTCCGCCGGATCGTTGTCGGCGATGTTGTGATAGAAGCCCTCGCCACCGTGGCCGTCGGCACAGCCGGCGACGTCGATGATCACGCCGTCCTCGGGAAGCGTAGCCTCGGCAGAGCACATGCCCTTCACGGCCTGATAGATGTTCTGGTCGAGCGGGTAGCCGCCGTTGGTGGTGATGGCGATCTCGCACTCGACGGGCTCAACGCCGGCAAGGCTCTTCACGAACTCGCAGCCAGCCTCGTGTGCCTTATGGATGTCGCCTGCAAAGGAGCCGATAACCTCATGTTTGCCGTTAAGCACAACGTTCAGCACAAAGGCAAGGTGAGCCATCTCGGCAGCGGCAAACATGTCCTCGCTCACGTGGTTGTGGCACAGGTTGCCGGCGCGCGAATGAGAATCGTTCACAAACTGGCCGTTGTGGTTGTACATGATGGTCTTGTAGCTGGCGATGCCAGGAAGGACGGACTTGCGGCTGCCAGAGAAACCGGCAAAGAAATGCGGCTCAATGAAGCCCTCGGCAAGCAGCAGATCGCAATCGACGGCAATCTTGTTGATGATGCACTCGCCACCAGAAGGCAGGGTGCCGATCTTTTTCATCATGCTGTCGTCAGTCGCGACGTGCATAACGATTTCCTCGTTGGCAACGATCTCCTCGCCGTACTTGTTGACGAGCTCCTCGTGCGTCGACGGACGATGCATACCTGTAGCAACCAGAATGCGAACGCGCGCCTCAGGCGCAGCGGAGTGGATGTGATGCAGCAGAATAGGCATCGTCACACGCGAGGGAACGGGGCGCGTATGGTCGGAGCTAATGATGACAATATCCTTCTTGCCAGCACAAAGCTCCTCGAGCGAAGGTGAGCCATAAGGGTTGGCAAGCGACTCCTCTACCAGTTCTTCCTGCGATTTCGTGGTCTTAAACTCGTTTTGATGACCTTCCATCACACCCGCGAAGTTCTTATCCTCGAGCTCCAGATGCAACGTCTTGTGGTCAAACGGCAGTTCACATTCAAACAATGACGAGCGCCCTCTTCCTTTCAACTGACACACTAGATAAACCGTTGGAAGGATACGCCGCTCACCGAAAAACTCCACCGTCCACCGACTCATTAACACAACGTTCATATTTGCCCCATAACAAAACGGCCGCGATCCCAAACGGGACCGCGGCCGCTACAGTCGTAAGGCGAGAAGCGCGCCATTCTTCTCCTCAGCTTTAATCCCTGAAGACCGAGGACGAAGGGACCCGATGGGTCTCCCTCTGAATGCATTCCGCAGCACGAAGCCCCCTTATCCGCAGCTCCGAAGGAGCAGGATAAGGGGGCTTCAAGTGCGAGGACGCATTCAGAGGGAGACCCATCGGGTCCCGGTGAGAGCCACAGGGCTATCGATTACCCCGTGTTCTGCAGTCCTGCCGAGACGCCGGTCACAGTCGAAAGAATCAGGCTCATGTACTCGGCCTTCTTCTCCTCGGACATCTCGTCCTGGTTCATACGCACCTCGCGAAGGGCGCGGACCTGAGCGATGGACAGGGCGTCGACATAGGGGTTGCGCACGCGAACGGCGCAACCGAGCACGCGGCGGCGCTGCAGTGGCCACTCGTCACCGACGATGGCAAGGACCCACTTACGCGTGAGCTGCATCTCGGTAAAGACCTTCTCGGACAGATCCTGGCGATCGCCCAGGTGCAGATACATCTTGGCGATGCGCTGGTCGGTCTTGGCGATCGACATCTCGATGTTGTCGATGAACGTGCGGAAGAACGGCCACTCCTGGTAGGCAGCCTTGAGCTGGTCAAGATCACCAAGCTGCTCGCAGGCGGTGCCCAGGCCGTACCAAGCGGCCAGGTTAATGCGCGCCTGGCTCCAGCTGAAGATCCACGGAATGGTACGCAGGTCATCGAGCGACTTGGCGCCCAGGCCGCGCTTGGCGGGACGCGAGCCGATCGGCAGCAGACCGACCTCGGTCAGCGGCGTCACGGTCGAGAACCACGGTGTAAAGTCCTCGGTGTTCAGCAGGTCCAGATAGCGCTCGTGGCTTGCGGCGTTGAGC